>JBKKDH010000316.1:0-6226 GCA_046708445.1 Arthrobacter sp. | reverse complement strand
CCGCCCGGAACACTGCTCGGCACGCAGTCCCAGTGGGGCTGGCATTCCATCCCCGCGGCCGAGGACTACAGCCTGGCTGGCTCCACCGTCCTCTACGATTCCGCGCGGGGCGCGGTCCCTTACGTGGACATGGTGGGCGACATTGTGGACGGCCGGGAGACCGAAGTGTCCCGCGCCCAGACGTGGCTCCGGGCCAACCCGCACCGCCTGGACCTGGGCCGGATCGGGTTCGCGTGGGCGGACCCCGCGGGGGCGCCACGGCAGCTCGCGCCGGCAGACGTCGTCGACCCCGTCCAGACCCTCGACCTCTGGACCGGGACCGTCGCCAGCACTTTCGTTCTCCGCGGCCACCGTGTCAAGGTCATCACAGCCTGCCATCCGGACCGGGACCAGATCGGCCTCATCGTGGAGTCCCCGGCCCTCCAGTACGGCCTGGTGATCACCTTCGCCTTCCCTTATGGGTCCGACGCCTGGCAAGACGCCGCAGACTGGAACCGTCCCGCTGCGCACACCACCACACTGGCGGGACCGGCGGGCACCGGGGACGGCCAGCACTGGACCGTGGACCGCGGTCTGGACGGCTCGGCTTACCAGCTCACGGTGTCCGGGAAGGACCTCCGGCTGGAGCAGTCAGGCGGGCACGAACTGCTGCTTCGCGCCGCGTCCGGGCAGGACGTCCTTGACCTTGCGGTCCAGTTCACCAGCACCGGACAGGGCGAATGCGTAACCCGCGGCTCCGGCGGCGCACCCGCGCCCGGTACTGGAACCGCCGTCGTCGAAGCGTCCCGCGACCACTGGCCGGAATTCTGGCAGTCCGGCGGCGCCGTCGAACTGCACGGCACGCCGGACCCACGGGCGGCTGAACTCGAGCGCAGGATCGTCCTCTCGCAGTACCTCACGGCGATCAACTGTGCCGGATCCCTGCCGCCGCAGGAGACCGGGCTGGTGTGCAACTCCTGGCGGGGCCGCTTCCACCTGGAGATGCACTGGTGGCACGCCGCGCACTTCGCCCATTGGAACCGCACGGAACTGCTGCTTCCCGGCCTCCGCTGGTACGGCACCATCCTCGAGTCCGCGCGGCAGACCGCCAAGGCACAAGGGTACGACGGCGTCCGCTGGCCTAAGCAGGTGGGACCGGACGGGCGCGAAAGCCCAAGCCCGATCGGCACCTTCCTGATCTGGCAGCAGCCACACCCCATCCACCTGGCCGAGCTGGCGTACCGGGCAGAGCCTTCGCCGGAACTGCTGGAGGAATTCGCGGACATAGTGTTCGAGACCGCCGAGTTCATGGCAAGCTTCGCGCAGCCCACGGCACGCGGTTTTGAGCTTGGGCCGCCACTGGTCCCCGCACAGGAAAGTTATGAGTCCATCCGCGGGACGGTCACCAACCCCACGTTCGAGCTGGCGTACTGGCAATGGGCGCTCCGCACTGCCAACACGTGGCGGGAACGCCTGGGCCTCCCGAGCCGCACGGAGTGGCAGGCAGTTGCGGACGGCATGGTCCGCCCGCGGACCGTCAACGGCGTCTACGCCGCGATCGACGTCGAACCTTTCACCATCCGCACGGACCACCCGTCCATGCTGTGCGCGCTGGGCGTGCTGCCGCAGACCGGCCTGATCGATCCGGAGACCATGCGGGCCACGCTCGCCGACGTGCTCGCCGACTGGGACTGGGACAGCACCTGGGGCTGGGACTACCCCGTGATGGCCATGACCGCGGCCCGGCTGGAGGATCCCGAGACCGCCGTCGACGCCCTCCTGCAGGGCGCCGGGAAGAACACGGTCCTGCCGAACGGACACAACCGGCAGACGGATTCCCTCCCCCTTTACCTGCCGGGAAACGGCGGACTGCTGGCCGCGGTCGCCCTGATGGCGGCGGGCTGGGACTGCGGCCCGGACCGGCACGCCCCGGGCTTCCCGGCCGGCTGGAACGTTGCCTGGGAGGGCCTGGTTCCGGCGCCGTAGGCGAACCGCCTCAGGGCGGCCGGAAGGCGGGGCTGCCACGCTGGCCGATGACGCTAGGCTAGGAGAAGTCCTGAATTCACGACGCAAGGAGCACGGGAATGAACCTCTTCATCAAACTGCTGGGCACGGGCATCAGCCTGCTTGCCGGGTTTGCCGGCACCAAGGCCGTTGACGCGATCTGGGAAAAGACCACGGGCAACAAGCCGCCGAAGGGCGGGAAGGACGATGTCCCCACAACGCTGCGTTCCGCGCTGACGTTCGCGCTGGTCTCCGCTTCGGTGAGTGCGATCATCCAGGTCCTCGCCAACCGCGGCACCCAGCGGGCCATCACCCGCTTCGCCAAGAGCCAGGACATCGTCTAAGAGGCTAGGAAAGCCAGGCTGAGGTCAGTCTGGCCGGCCGCCGTCGGAAGCATCCTCCCGGGAAGCTTTGGCGGCGGCTTTCTGCACCACGGCCTCCAGCTCATCGGAGCTGAGCAGCTCGCGGTGCAGGTGCTTGGTCCGGTAACCGGCCCGGCCCACCATGTGCGCGGACACGGGCACGGTCAGCAGCTGGAAGATCCAGGCCACCAGCAGCACCGGCCACACCCACCAGGTGCGCAGCTGCAGGCCGATGGACGCCAGCAGCAGGAACAGGCCCAGGACCTGGGGTTTCGTGGCGGCGTGCATCCTGCTCAGGAGATCCGGGAACCGCAGCAGGCCCACTGCGGCGGCCAGGGACATCAGCGCCCCGACGATCATAAAGACGGCGGACACGGAGTCGATGACGGTGTCCAGCACGGCGGGTTCAGGACTCATGGGGCTGCTCCCGCCGGTCGGCCACGAAGCGCGCCACGGTCACCGAACCGATGAACCCGATGATGGACAACGCCACCAGCAGCATGAGGTTGTTCAGGTGCCGGTTCACGGCCATGTCGATGCACAGGGCGGCGCCGAGGATGGCCAGCAGCACGTCCGAGGCCAGCACCCGGTCCAGCAGCGAAGGCCCCCGCGCGATCCTGATGATCGTTCCGGCGGCGGCCAGCGAAAGGATGACTGCCGTGACGGCCAGGACGATCTGCATCATGCGGCCTCCTGCCTGATTGCGTCGAGTTCTTCGGGGGTGCCCATGATGCGGATGAGCCCGGCTTCGATGTCCCTGACTTCCCGGCGGAGCTTCTCCACATCGTCGGGGGTGCTGACATTAAGCCCGTGGAGGTAGAGCGTGGACGTTGAGCGGTCCACCTCCACCACCAGGGATCCGGGGATCAGTGAGATGACGTGACCGGTGGCGGTCACCATCAGGTCCTGGTGGCTCCGCAAGGGAACGGCCACGACGGCGTTGGTCACCGTGGGGCCACGGACCGCCGCCAGGTACATGACCTGGAAACTCGCGGCCACCACCTTGCCAAGGAAGGCCAGCGCAAAGGGCACGGCGTGGCGGACGTTGAAGCGGCCGCTCAGTTCCACGGGCGGAAGGTAGAACATCCGGGCCACTGCGACCGCCAGGATTGCCCCAAAAAGGAGGTTGCCCGGGCTGAAGTCCTGCCAGAGCGCACCCCACACGATGACGAGCCACACCAGGAGCGGCAGCTCCTGGCGCAGGGAGATGCGCCGGCGGCTCATTTGCCGCCTCCGGACGTCAGGATCAGGGGCACGGATGTTTCTTCCCCGAGGACTGCCTGGATGTAAGCGGACCGGTCCAGCATGTCGTGGGCCGCCTGGTCCGAAACCTTGAAAAGCGGGCCGGCGAAGACGGTGAGCGAGACGCCCAGCAGCACCAGGCCGAGGGTGGAGCCCACCATGGTCCGCGGCAGGAGCGTGACGTTGTTGCGGCCGCCGCGCCGCCCGGTGTCGGACGTCTCGCGCGGTGCGAGGAGCACGGGATCGGGGTGTTCGGCGTCGGAGGGCTTGCGCCAGAAGGCTCGGTTCCAGACCCTGGCGACGGCGAGCAAAGTCAGCAGGCTGGTGAGCACGCCGCCGATCACCAGTGTGTACGCCAGTGGCGTGCCGAGTTCGATACCGGCCTGCATGAGGCCCACCTTCCCCAGGAACCCGGAGAACGGCGGGATGCCAGCCAGGTTCATGGCCGGGATGAAGAACAGCAGTGCCAGCAGGGGCGACAGTTTGGCCAGGCCCGCCAGCCGGTCCACGGAGGAACTCCCGCCGCGGCGTTCGATGAGCCCGGTGACCAGGAAGAGGCTGGTCTGGATGGTGATGTGGTGGGCCACGTAGAACACGGCCGCGCCCAGTCCGGCCGCTGAGGACATGGCCAGGCCGAACACCATGTAGCCGATGTGGCTGACCAGCGTGAAGGACAGGAGACGTTTGATGTCACTCTGCGCCAGGGCACCAAGGATCCCCACCACCATGGTGAGCAGCGCCGCCACCATTAGTGGCGTGTTGAGGGAGTCGCCGGGAAACAGGAGCGTCTCGGTGCGGACCATCGCGTAGACGCCCACCTTGGTGAGCAGGCCGGCGAACACCGCCGTGACCGGCGCCGGCGCCGTGGGGTAGGAGTCCGGAAGCCAGAAGGACAGCGGGAACACGGCGGCCTTGATGCCGAACGCCACCAGCAGCATCACGTGCAGGAGGGTTTTTGTGCCTTGGTCCAGGTCAGCGAGTTTGATGGCCAGGTCCGCCATGTTCACCGTTCCGGTGGCTCCGTAAACCATGGCGATGGAGATGAGGAAGAGCACGGAGGAGACCACGGACACCACCACGTAGGTGACGCCCGCGCGGATCCGGGGGCCGGTGCCGCCAAGCGTCATCAGGACGTAGCTTGCCGTCAGCAGGATCTCGAAGCCCACGTACAGGTTGAAGAGGTCGCCGGAGAGGAAGGCGTTGGACACGCCTGCCACCAGGATGAGGTACGTCGGGTGGAAGATCGACACGGGGGCGTCCTGGTCGCCGTCGGCCATGCCCTGCCCGGTAGCGTAGACCAGCACCGCGAGGCTCACCGCGGAGGACACCACCAGCATCAGGGAGGAGAACTGGTCCACCACCATCACGATTCCCCAGGGCGGCAGCCAGCCGCCGATGTTCACAGCGGCTGTCCCGCCTTCCCAGACGGAGGCGAGGAGCAGGCATTCGAGCGCGAGGGTGAGGGAGAGCAGCGCGATGCTTACCATCCGCTGCGCCCTTGAGTGCCTGATCAGCACAAAGGTCAGGGCGGCGCCCAGGATGGGAAGTACGACGGCGAGCGGGGCAAAGCTTGCGATGTTCACTTCACACCTCCTTCGGGGCCTTGTTTGACGTTCTGGGAGCCGGGCTTCTCTTCCGCGGCGGCGTCGGCCGCGGCGATCTTCGTGGCGCCGGCCGTGATGATTCCCCCGGATGCCGGACTGTCTGCCGCCGTGCCGTGGTCGGACACCGAGCGCCCGTCACCGCCGAGCATTGTCAGCGGAAACTCGGACGTCTCCATGGGGATTTCGGCGTCGTCCTCGGCGTCGAAGCTGGGAGTATCGGCGACCCGGAGGTCTTCAACGTCGTCCTGGATCTCATCCTGCCTGGCCAAGACCCAGGTCCGGTAAATGATGCCCAGCATGAAGGCCGTCACCGCGAATGAGATGACGATCGAGGTGAGGATCAGTGCTTGGGGCAGCGGATCGTTGTAGTCCTGGGCAGGGGTGTCCTTGGCGTAGAGCGGCGCCAGCCCCGCGTATCCGCCCGTCGCGAGGATGAGCAGGTTGGTGGCGTTGGCCAGCAGCATCAGCCCCAGCAGCACGCGGGTGAGGCTGCGTTCGAGGAGGAGGTAAATGCCGCACGCATACAGCGCCCCCATCACGGCCAGGAGGGTCAGGTTGACGCTCATGCTTGGCCCTTTGCGGTGGTTTCGGCGGGGATACCCAGCGGCTCCTGCTCCTCGGCAGGGGCTGTCGCCTGGGTTTCGACGTTCTCGTCGATCTCGGCCCCCAGGCTGCGCAGCACGTCCAGCACCAGGCCCACCACCACTATGTAGACGCCGATGTCGAAGATGGTGGAGGTGACGAACTTGATGTCCCCAAAAACGGGCAGCCACAGTTCGATGATGGCCGTCTGGAAGACCTGGCCGCCCAGCAGGAGCGGCACCACGCCAGAGGCGGCCGCCGTCGCGAGTCCGATGCCCAGGAGGGTTCCGGCGCTGATGGGGGTAGCCTCCCGCAGTTCAAAGCGGCCGCCGGCGAGGTAGCGGATGGTCAGCGCCAGGCCGGCGGTGAGCCCGCCCGCGAAGCCGCCGCCCGGCAGGTTGTGCCCCGCCAGCAGCAGGTACAGGGAGAAGATGATCATCGAGTGGAAGATCA
>JBKKDH010000315.1:0-5940 GCA_046708445.1 Arthrobacter sp. | reverse complement strand
CAGGAGTTGGCGTCAGCCCCGGCCGCATCATCGGAACCGTCCGGCAGATGCCCAAACCGATCAGCGAACCCCCCGCAGGCGAGCAGCTGGCCGGCGGTACGTCCGCCGAAGAAGCCATCGCCGGGCTCAAGGCGGCCTCGCAGGCCGTCCACGACGAACTTAAGGCCCGGGCCGCGCACGCCACCGGAGACGGCAAAGCAGTCCTGGAAGCCACTGCGCTGATGGCCAAGGACACCATGCTGATAAAGGGTGCGGCCAAGCTCGTTGCCCGCGGCCTCTCGAGCGAGCGCGCCATCTGGGAATCCGGTTCCTCCGTTGCTGAAATGCTTCACAACCTGGGCGGCTACATGGCCGAACGCGCCACCGACGTCCTGGACGTGCGCGCACGGATCGTCGCCGAGCTGCGCGGCGTGCCCGCGCCCGGCATTCCGGCCTCCAACACGCCGTTCGTCCTGGTGGCCGAGGATCTGGCGCCGGCGGACACCGCGACCCTGGACCCGAACAAAGTACTGGCACTCGTTACAGCGGGCGGCGGTCCGCAGTCCCACACTGCCATCATTGCGCGTTCGCTTGGCCTGCCGGCCGTAGTGGCTGCCGTAGGGGTGGACGAACTCCCAGACGGCACGGAAGTCTATGTTGACGGCGCCGCAGGCAGCATCACCGCCAACCCCGACGGCTCGCTGCGTGCCGCAGCAGATGCGTGGGCGGCCACGGCTTCCCTGCTGGCCGAGTTCAGCGGCACGGGCACGACGGCGGACGGCCACCTGGTGCCGCTGCTCGCCAACGTGGGCGGCGGCAAGGATGCCGAGGCGGCCGCCAAGCTCGGCGCCCAGGGCGTGGGCCTGTTCCGCACCGAATTCTGCTTCCTGGAACGGGACTCCGAACCCACCGTGGAGGAACAGGCCGCGGCCTACAAGAGCGTTTTTGATGCGTTCCCCGGAAAGAAGGTAGTGCTCCGTACGCTCGACGCCGGCGCTGATAAGCCGCTGCCGTTCCTGACCGACTCCACCGAACCCAACCCGGCCCTGGGCGTCCGCGGCTACCGCACGGACTTCACCACTCCGGGCGTCCTCGACCGCCAGCTGGAAGCCATTGCCTTGGCAGAGGAGCAGTCCGAAGCGGACGTCTGGGTCATGGCTCCGATGATTTCGACGGCTGAAGAAGCGGCCCGCTTCGCCTCAATGTGCGCCGACGCCGGCATCAAGACCCCCGGCGTCATGGTGGAGGTGCCATCCGCCGCGCTCACGGCTGAGGCGATCCTGCGCGAAGTTGGCTTCGCGAGCCTGGGCACCAACGACCTCACCCAGTACGCCATGGCCGCGGACCGCCAGCTGGGCCCGCTCGCCAACCTGAACACGCCCTGGCAGCCCGCAGTCCTGCGCTTGGTGGGGCTCACGGTGGAAGGCTCCCGCGCCGAAGGCCACAACAAGCCTGTGGGCGTCTGCGGTGAGGCCGCCGCCGACCCCGCCCTCGCCGTCGTCCTTACCGGCCTGGGGGTCGCCACGCTGTCCATGACTGCGCGGTCCCTGGCCGCCGTGGCAGCGGTCCTGAAGACCGTGACGCTCGCCGAGGCCCAGGAGCTCGCCAAGCTCGCGCTGTCCGCACCCAGTGCCACCGAAGCCCGGGCCTGGGTGCGCGAAAAGCTGCCCGTCCTCGAAGAACTTGGACTTTAAAGCCGCTGCCCGCGTGCGCTTACAACTCCCAGGAGGAACAATGCCCGAACGCATCGCCACCATTGCCAGCCGCTCTGGCCTGCACGCCCGTCCGGCCGCTCTCTTTGCCGAGGCCGCCGGTGACGTGGGAGTGGAGGTCACCATCGCCATGCACGGCGAGCCGGCGGATGAGGCGCTGGACGCCTCCAGCATCCTGTCCCTGATGACGCTCGGTGCGGCCAAGGGCGACGTCGTGGTGCTCCGGGCCGAAGGTGACGGGGCAGACGCCGCGCTCGATTCCCTGGTCAAGCTCCTGGAAACGGATCTCGACGCCGAGTAGCGCTCAGGCGGTAACGCCGAATCCGTCGACTGCCCGGACCCAGCTGCTGATCGCGGCGGCTGTGGCTCCCGGGGCCGTGTGCTGGAGGACGTGCCCCACCCCGGGTATCTCCGTCAGGCTGCCTTGTGATGCCCGGGCGGCGAGCCGTTCGCACCACCGGCGCCGGGCCACTGGGTCCTTGGCTCCGCGCATCACCAGCACGGGCTGGCTGACCCCGTGGATCCTCGATTCGAGCGGATAGTCCATCATCACCGGCAGTTGCGTTAGGTACCAGCGGAAGCCGGCCCGGAAGTAGTCCCCGAAGACAATGACATTCGAGGACAGGGATTCGCCGTACACCGCATCACGGGTCAGGGCCAGCGCCTGGAGCGGCACCGATTTCCTGCTGCTGTCCACCACTGGACCCATCAGCACCAGGCCAGCGACCAGTCCCGGCTCCTGGAGGGCAAGCTCCACCGCGTATTGCGTGCCCATGGAGTGCCCTACCAGCACGCAGGACCGGACCCCGGCGCCGGTCAGGACACTGCTGACAAACGCGGCGTACTCCCCTACGGGCACCTGGCGGCCTGGCCGCGGGGCCGCGCCGAAGCCGGGGAGGTCCAGGGTGTAGACGTCAGCCACCAGGGCCAGCTCGCGGTGCAGCCGTGCGAAGTAGCGGTGGGAAACACCGATGCCGTGCAGCAGGACGTAGGTGGGCCTGTTGCCGCTTCCGTTTTCGGCGTGGCGCCGCCCTGCGGATGCGTACAGCCGGCCTGTCAGTCCGCCCGACGTGACCTCCTGGCCATCATCTAGTTTCATTACGCGAGCATACCGCCACGGGGGTCCGCGGCACCGGGTTAGGCTGTTGGCCATGGCATTGATAGCTCCCCGGATGACCGCAGGCCTCCCGGTTGAGGACGCAGAGAAGCTGCAGCGTGCACTGGCGGGCAGCCACGACATCACCGTCTTTGTGGACGGCACCGTCCACCGGCTGCCGCCCGAGGCGCGGGACGCCGTCGTTGATCTCCTCAGCCGCTTCAGCCGAGGTGAGGCAGTAGCCGTCAGCAGCGTGGAGGAAATGCTCACCACCTCCCAGGCGGCAGAACTGGCCGGCATCTCCCACACGTATCTGCGCAATATGACCGACCGCGGCGAAATACCCGTGGAGTACCGTGGAACGCACCGCAGGATCCAGCGGGCCGCAATGATGGCCTGGCTGGAACAACAGAGGAAGACGGAGCAGGCGAAGCGGCGGGCCAGCGAAAATGACGGTCCGCCCGCCCCCGCATGACGGAGTGATAAGGATCAAGCAACGATCTCGGCGAGGCCTTAAAAGGGGCCAGCTGCCGGGGTTAGGCTTGATTTGTGGCGAAATTCAGAGGGTTGCACGTGGTGGCGGGCATTGCCGCCATGCTGGTTGCTGCCATGCTGGGATCAGCCATGAGACTGAACAACACCGCGGTGGTGATGTCCAGCTGCGTCGTTTTCGTGGCCGTCGCCATGTGGGCTGACAGCGCGATCTCCAAGCGCCGCCGTGCAGCAATGGGCGTGCAGGAAACCCTGACCCTGCAGCAGGCAGCCTCCTTGGACCAGGCCACGTCCTTGGAACCCGGCCGCGAAGCTCCTCCTGCCACCCACCAGGACATTCCCCAGCGCGCTTTGCAGGACCAGTCGATGGCGCCCGAGGAACCGTCCAAGCACGAAGGTAACGCCGCCTAGGAGTGCGCCGGCTGCATCCTGGGTACCTAAATCCTGGGCCGCGCCGCCCACCGGCGCATCTTCAGGGCCGCATGCAGTTCCAGCCTGGGCAGCCCCTTGAGCGGGTCCACCCCGAGCAGGGCGCGGATGCGGCCCAGCCGGTTGTAGATGCTGCTGCGGTGCAGGTGGAGTTTGTCAGCCACGTCCTGCACAGCGGCGTCGTTGTCGTACAGCAGCTCCAGGACAGGGATCAGTTCGCCGTTTCGGTCGTGGTCCTCCAGCATCCGAAAGTAGACGGACCCGGAATCCGTCCAGGCGCCCGCCCCGCCACCGGCCGATGCAAGCAGCTGGTAGACCCCGGTGGCCCGGCAGTCCACCAACTCACCCAGCTGCGGATCCACCGCGGCGGCCTGCGCGGCCAGCTTGGATTGGCGGTACGCCTCTGCCAAGTCCCTCGGCCGGGCGAATCCCTCGCTGATTCCCAGGATGATGCGGTGCACCGGGCGGCCGGAACGCTTGGCCAGTTCCAGCTGGTAGTGGACCAGCACCTGGGCATGGTTGGCGCGGCCTGTGGACTCCTTGAACAGCACCACCGAATGCGTTTCGGTACCCGCGCTGAACAGGGCCACGTCCACCCCGATGGTGGCCTGCAGTGCCGCCGACCGGTGGATCAGGGTGGAGGCGATGGGGTCAGGCCCTCCGGCCCAACCGTCGGCGTCCACGACGGTGACCATCTGCCACGGCCCCTTGCCCTGGATCTCCTTCCACCCCGCAACTGCCGCCACGGCGTTGGCCTCGCCGGAACAGGCAGCCAGGAATTCCCGTTCGCGGCCGCGGCGGAACTCGGATTCAGCCGTGTTCGAATCCAGCAGCAGGCCCGAGAGCAGCTCGATCTCGTGGTTCACTTCCGGCAGTTGGGTGAGGATCGCCGTCGGGTTTTCATCCTCCGAGTCCTGCTGGACCCACAGGTAGCCCACCCGGAAACCGCGCACCATCAGCGGCACGCAGACCCGGCCCAGCATACCCAGCTCAGGGTTGGCGGGGATGACCACGGGGCGGACCGCCGTCGAGATGCCGTGCGAAAGCTGCCAGGCGCTGACATCAACCGGGACGCGTTTGCTCAGCAGGAAATTGACCCGGACGCGGTCGGCGTGGGACTGGTTGGAGCTGTAGGCGAGCAGCAGGCCGTCCAGGTCCTCCAGCGAAAGCCCCCGCCCGAGCTTCTGCGCGACGCGTTCCACAAGCTGTTCCACATCCTGCTGCTGCATGGGCCAACAGTACTGCCGGGACGGGCGGTACCGCGAACGGACACGAGGCGACACCTGACGCTTGCACACTAAACAAATGTCGAACCATGCTTGCTAAAATCCGCGGAATGACGGGGCTGCCGAAGGTGCCGATCCCAAGATTCGTGTCGCCTGCCTCACAACCGGATTTATTCTGGAATCAACAACTTTCCCCGCAATCCAAGGGCCTTTCGGGCCCGTGAAAATGGAGCCCAGAATGATCATCGGTGTCCCCAAAGAGATCAAGAACAACGAATTCCGCGTTGCCATCACGGCTGCGGGCGTCAACGAATTCCGCACCCACGGCCACGCGGTCCTGGTGGAACGCGGCGCGGGTCTGGGCTCGGGCATCACAGACGAGGAATACGCGATCGCCGGGGCCGAAATCGTTGCCGACGCCGACGACGTCTGGGCCCGCGCCGACATGGTCATGAAGGTCAAGGAACCGATCGCCGCGGAATACCACCGCTTCCGCAAGGGCCTGATCCTCTTCACCTACCTCCACCTCGCAGCCGAGCCCGAGCTGACCCGGGAACTGATCAGCTCCGGCGTCACGGCCATCGCCTACGAAACCGTCCAGGAAGGCCGGACCCTGCCGCTGCTGGCCCCGATCTCCGAGGTCGCCCGCCGACTCTCCGTGCAGGTGGGCGCCACCTCGCTGATGGCCCGCGCCGGCGGCAAGGGCGTGCTGCTCGGCGGCGTCCCGGGCGTCCGTCCCGCGAAGGTGGTTGTCCTTGGCGCCGGCGTCGCCGGCACCAACGCCGCCGCGATGGCCCTGGGCCTGGGCGCCGACGTCACCATCCTGGACATCAACATCAACCGGCTCCGCGAACTGGATGCCCAGTACCAGGGCCGCCTGAAGACGGTCGCGTCGAACTAGTACGAGATCGAGAAGTCGGTGGTGGACGCGGACCTGGTGATCGGTTCGGTCCTGATCCCCGGCGCGAAGGCACCCAAGCTGGTCAGCAACGAACTCGTGGCCCGC
>JBKKDH010000314.1:0-3793 GCA_046708445.1 Arthrobacter sp. | reverse complement strand
GTGTTGATGGGCCTGCCGTGGTGTCGGCCGCGGAAGCTTGAGTAGCTGCCATCGTGCAGGAAGCCGTCCTTGAGGACCTTGGCCAGCACGGCCAGCGACTGGAAGTCCTCGTAGTAGCCGGTGGTCTCACCGCTGACGTTGACGTGGACGGCGTGGTGGAAGTCGTCGCTCCACTGGCCGGCCAGGCCGTAGCCGTTAGCATCGCGCGGGTAGAGCAGCCGCGGGTTGTTCAGGTCCGATTCGGCGATCAGGGTCTTGGGCAGCCCGGTTTCGGCCGAGACCGCATCCCCCAGCGCGCCGAGCTCCTCCAGGATGTGCACCGCGCGCTCGTCCCGGAGGGCGTGGACGGCATCGAGGCGCAGGCCGTCCACGTGGTAGTCCCGCAGCCACAGCGCGGCGTTGTCCAGGATGTATTCGCGGACCACGTCCGAGCCGTGGCCGTCCAGGTTGACTGAATCGCCCCACGTGTTGGCGTCGCCCTGCTTGAGGTACGGCCCGAACCGGGACAGGTAGTTGCCGCTGGGTCCCAGGTGGTTGTAGACAACGTCCTGGATGACTCCGAGGCCGGCCGCATGTGCTGCGTCCACAAAGCGCTGGTAGGCCGCGGGCCCGCCGTAGCCTTCGTGGACGGCGAACCACTGGACGCCGTCGTAGCCCCAGTTGTGCGTTCCGTTGAAGCCGTTGACCGGCAGCAGCTCCACGAAGTCGATGCCCAGATCCGCCAGGTATCCGAGCTTTTCCGCTGCCGAATCCAGTGTCCCTTCCGGCGTGAACGTCCCCACGTGGAGCTCGTAGATCACGGAGCCGCGGAGTTCCTTCCCCTGCCAGCCGGCATCCTGCCACTCATGGTCGCGGGGGCTGAATGTCCGGGACAGGGAGTGGACCCCGGCCGGCAGGCGGCGGGACCGCGGGTCCGGAATCGGGTGGGTGTCCCCGTCCAGCAGGTAGCCGTAATCCACCTCGCCGTCCGTGGGGGCGTCCGGCGCGGACCACCAGCCATCGGCGCCGGGCGCGCTGTCCAGCTTCGTCATCGGATAGTGCTGCCCGTTTGCCAGAAGCGTCACGGCGGAAGCGTACGGTGCCCAGACGTCGAACCGTCTGGAGCCGGCGTGGGTCAGGCTCATGAGTCGTCTCCGTCCGCCGCTACAAGCAGGGCCACCGGGTAGATACCCAGGACGTCGGCGACTGAAACGGTACCGGGCCCGAAGCTGTTGCCGGTCAGTTCGTCGCGCAGGGAGCCGGAAAGTTCGACGGCGGTGTCCCGCCACCCGCCGTCCCGTTCCAGGCCGGCGGGAAGCCGGGTGGCCAGTGTCAGTGCCCCGCCCCGGTCAAAAGCAAGAAGGTGGCCCGCCGCCGCCCCGGAAGCCGTAACAGGGGCGTAGCTGTCGAAAAGCCCCGGCCTGTCGCGACGCAGGCGGAGTGCGCGGGAGGTGACCAGCAGCTTGCTCGCTTGCGTTCCCGCTGCCGGCAGGAACCCGCCATCGATCCGGGCCAGTTCCTCCTCGCGGAGCGTGAAGTCCACCGGGCGGCGGTTATCGGGGTCGGTCAGCGACCGGTCCCAGAATTCAGTGCCCTGGTAGACATCCGGAACCCCGGGCATGGTCAGCTGGATCAGTTTGGCGGCCAGCGAGTTGGAAACGGCGAATGAATCCGTCCTCCTGATGAAGTCCTCAATCACGGCGACGACGCGGGCGTCGTCGAAGGCGGCGTCAACAGCTGCCCTGACCGTCGCCTCGAACTCCTCGTCCGCATCGGTCCACGTGGTGGAGTTGCCCGCTTCCCTGGCAGCCTTCGCCGCGTAGCCCTGCAGCCGTTCCCGGGAGGCCGGCCATGCGCCGATGACAGCCTGCCACAAGAGATTGGCGAAGGGCCCATCCGGCACCGGGGCCAGCTCCTGGAGCCGGCCAAGCGTGGCCGTCCAGTCGCCGGGCAGTTCGGCGATGACCGAGATCCGGGCCCGGGCGTCCTCGCTGCGCTTGGTGTCGTGAGTCGAGAGCGTGGTCATGGACTCCGGGAGTTCCTCGTGCCGCCGGCGCATCCGGTGGTGGAAATCCTCCGGGGAGACGGAGAATTCCGTGGGTTCAGCCCCCACTTCGGTGAGCGTGCCCAGCCGGGTGTAGCGGTAGAACGCGGTGTCCTCCACACCCTTGGCCATCACCATGCCGGAGGTCTGCTGGAAGCGGACCGCGATCGCGGTGCTGGGATCCAGGAGGAGCGGCAGGAGCGTGCCGATGGCCACCTCGAGGTCGGGCCGGTGTGCTGCCGCCTGCTCGCAGGCTTCCTTGAGTACTTCCGCACCCACCGGCAGGTAGGACCGGTAGACCGGGAACGAGGCGATGATTTCGGCGATGGCATCGGCTGCCTGGTCCTCCGCCAGTCCGTGCGAGGCAGGAACCAGCCGGGCCAGCCGCAACACCTCGGACCGCAGGATGCCGTCTGCAATCATCCGCTTGGTGCCGCGGATCATTTCGGCATAATCCGCCGGGGAATCGCTGCCGCGGAGGCTGGCATCCAGCGCGTCCAGGGCAGCCTCGCCGGCCGGGTCCACCAGGACACGGTCAACCTCGGCCAGGGCGTCGTAACCGGTGGTCCCTTCGCAGGCGAAGTCCCCGGGAAGGACCTCCCCGGGTTCGAGGATCTTTTCGACCAGCACGTAGGCCCCGCCGCTGAGGTCCTTGAGCCAACGCAGGTAACCGGCAGGATCGGCGAGCCCGTCCGGGTGATCCACGCGCAGGCCGTCCACCAGCCCCTCGCGGAACCAGCGGGCCACCTCGGCGTGGGCTTCCTCGAAGACCTTGGGGTCTTCGACTCGGATGCCCGCCAGGGTGCTGACCGCGAAGAACCGGCGGTAGTTCAGTTCACTGTCCGCCCGCCGCCATGAAACCAGCTCATAGTGCTGGCGGCCGTGGACAGCCCGCGGCGAATCGCCTTCGGTGTAGGAGCCCGCCGCCAACGGGAAGCGGTGGTCGTAGTAGTGAAGCTCGCCATCCCTGACCTCGAGCCGGTCCACATCGTCATCGGAGCCGAGCACCGGAAGCCGGATCCGGCCGCCGCCGAAGTCCCAGTCGACGTCGAACGCTTCCGCGTAACGCGACTCCCGCCCCTCAGCCAGCAGGGACCACCACCAGGGGTTCTGCGCCGGTGACGCCACGCCCACGTGGTTGGGGACGATATCCACCAGGACACCCATGCCGTGTTCGCGGGCAGCCTTGGACAGGGCAAGCAGGCCTTCCGGACCGCCGCGCCCGGGGTCAACCGCGGAGGGGTCGGTGACGTCGTAGCCGTGATCCGACCCCTGCTCAGCCGTCAGGATCGGTGAGAGGTAGAGCCAGTCGGCCCCGAGGGACTTCAGGTACGGAACTTTGGCCGCTGCATCCAAGAGGGTGAAGCTGCGGCGGATCTGCAGCCGGTACGTGGATGCTGGAACCCTCATTTTGCAGGACCTTTCGGCTTGCTGACCTTCTTCGTTTTCTTGGGCTCGGGCACGGTTGGCGTGCTCAGGGCTTCCGTCTCGCTGGTGCTTGTCTGGGTCAGGGCGGCGAGGGACGCAGCTACTGAGTGGTCCGGTTCCGCTTCCTCCACCGTGTGCGCCCGGAGGACCACCAGGGACTTGGCATCAACAGGAATGGACCGGCCGGCCTTCACAGGTGCCGTGTCAGCATTATGGCCGGCGGTGTCGATGATGATGTCCCACGCAGGTGCGTACTCGTCATTGGGAAGCGTGAACTTCACCATGTCCTCATGCGCGTTGAAGTACAGCAGGAAGTTCACATCGGTGATCCGGCGTCCGCGG
>JBKKDH010000313.1:0-11751 GCA_046708445.1 Arthrobacter sp. | reverse complement strand
GTCCAGGACTCGTTCCAGGACAACTCGAATTCCAACAACATCGAGGACAACATCGTCGTCGCAGACAACACCCTCGAGTTCACCGAGGACAACTCGATCAACACCGATGTTGAAGTCGAGGACAACGTGGTTGTGGTTGATTCTCTCAACGACAACACCCTCTAGCAGCTAGTCCCGGGGTATCGGGAGTGCCCGGCAGGTGGCCAGAACGCCTCCCGGGCACTTCTCGCGGCAACCCCAACGTCCCATTTTTCGAAGCAAAGGACTGGCCGTGGTTGAAACGCAACTCCCTCGGGCTCTGGCAAAGACGGCAGACCCAGCAGGACCGGCAAAGCCCCCGGCACCCCCCACTCCGGCGCAACTGGCAAAGCTCGTGGAACAGGGCATCGAGCTGGTCAGCGCAGGAGACCGTGCCGATCTGCGAAAACGCCTGGACCAGACCCTGCGCAGGCTGCAGGATCCAAGCATCCGCGTGATCGTGGTGGGTGAGTTCAAGCAAGGGAAAAGCAAACTCATCAACGCCCTGGTGAACGCCCCGGTATGCCCTGTCGACGACGACATTGCCACCTCGGTCCCGACTGTGGTGCGGCACGGTGATCCGGCGTCGGCGTCTGTCCTCCTGCCCCGTGCTGACGCAGAACCCGGCGACGAGGCGGCACTCGAACGCCAGCCCGTCAACATTGCGGACCTCGCCACCTACGTCTCCGAGCGCGGAAACCCCGGCAACACCAGGAAGCTGGTGGCCGCCGAAGTCTTCCTGCCCCGCAAGGTGCTGGCCGGCGGCCTGACGGTGGTTGATTCGCCGGGTGTTGGCGGCCTGGGGTCAACACATACGCTGACTACCCTCACGGCGTTGCCCTCGGCAGACGCCATGCTTCTCGTGTCGGACGCGTCCCAGGAATACACCGAACCCGAGATCAGGTTCCTGAAGCAGGCCATGCGGATCACACCGAGCGTGGTTGGCGTGCTGTCCAAGACGGACCTGTATCCGGAGTGGCGCAAGGTTGCCGAGCTGGACCGCGGCCACCTTTCCCAGGTGGCGCCGGACATCCCGCTCTTCCCCATTTCCTCCGACCTCCGCCTGGAAGCCACACGGCTGCAGGACAGTGAACTCAACACGGAGTCGGGGTTTCCGGGCCTGATGGGCCACCTCCGGAACGAAATCGTAGGGAAGGCGGAACGGATTCAGCGTCGCTCCGTCAGCCAGGACCTCATTTCTGTGACTGACAACCTCCGCCTGTCGCTGCAGTCGGAACTGGCGGCATTGGAGGACCCGGAAGGAACACCCCAAATGATCGCCGGCTTGGAAGCTGCGAAACTCGAGGCCGACGACCTCCGCAAGCGTTCCGCCAGATGGCAGATCACCCTGAACGATGGCATCGGCGACCTTATTTCGGACATGGAGTACGACCTGCGGGACCGCCTGCGCCGGATCCAGCGCGAGGCCGAGACCGCCATCGACCTGGGCGACCCCGGCCCCACCTGGACGCAGTTCTCAAAGTGGCTGGAGGAATGCGCGGCGGCCGCGATCTCGGACACGTTCGTCTGGACCAGCGAACGTGCGCAATGGTTGGCGGCGCAGGTGGCGGAGCACTTCTCCGAGGACGAAGTGGCGCTGCCCGTGCTTCGCGTCTCCGATACGGGGGATGCCCTCGACCCGGTGGACGACATGCCGGGGTTGGACGACGGGCATATCAATCCGATGCAGAAGGTCCTGATCGGCATGCGTGGGTCTTACGGCGGCGTGCTCATGTTTGGCCTTCTCACCGGATTGTTCGGTATGGCCCTGATCAATCCACTGTCCGTGGGAGCAGGGTTGCTGCTGGGGCGCAAAGCGTACCGGGAAGACCAGGAAGCAAGGCTCAAGCGCCGGCAAACCGACGCGAAGGCCCTGGTCCGCCGCCAACTGGACGACGTGGTGTTCCAGGTGGGAAAGCAACTCAAAGACAGGCTCCGGCTGGTTCAGCGTTCCACGCGTGACCACTTCACCGAAATCGCCGAAGAGCACCACCGCTCCCTCTCCGATTCCGTGTCGGCAGCGCAGAAGGCCGCCACCTCGTACAGGCTGGAAAAGGACATGCGGATCCGGGACATCAAGGCGGAGCTCAAACGGGTGGATGCCCTGCACCGTGCCGCAGAGGTCATCGCCGCCGTGCCGGCAGGAGCCACAACCGCAGCCGCCAAAACCGTCTCCACCAGTACCGCCGGATCCAACGCTGGCGGAGCCGGGTCCGCCGGCGGGCCGGCGTCGAAGCCCCAGCGGGCATCCGCAGCGGCGGGGGCAGGATGAGGGAAGCAACCAGCGCGGGCGTGGCCGACCTGATCCAGGAGGCCCTTGCCTTGTACAGCGATGACCCGGCGGCGGTGTCGGCCCTGGAAGGCTATGCCACAAGGCTGGCCGAGCCTCTCCGGATCGCTGTGGCGGGCATGGTGAAGGCCGGCAAGTCAACCCTGCTCAATGCCATCGTCGGGGAGGAGATTGCGCCCACCGATACGGGTGAATGCACCCGCATCGTCACGTGGTACAGGTACGGGCACTCACCGCGCATCACCCTGTACCCGCTGGAAGGGCAACCGCGTACGCTGCCGCTCAAGCGTGGGGACGGGAGACTGGTTTTCGTCCTCGGCAGGGAACACGCGGAGGAGGTGGAGCGGCTGGTAGTGGAGTGGCCCTCGGAGAGCCTGCGGGACGTCACCCTGATCGACACACCGGGAATCGCCTCGCTGTCCGAGGACGTGTCGGCCAGGTCCATCAGCTTCCTCACGCCGCTGGATTCGCCTTCCCAGGCCGACGCCGTCATATACCTGATGCGGCATATGCACGCCTCTGATCTCCGGTTCCTGGAGTCGTTCAGGGACACGGAGGCAGGTCGGTCCGGCACCGTTAACGCCTTGGCCGTCCTTTCCAGGGCGGACGAGATCGGCGCGGGGCGGATCGATTCCCTGCTTTCTGCCGGGGATATCGCTGAGCGGTATCGCCGGGACCACAGCCTGCGGAAGCTGGCATTGGGGGTGGTCCCGGTGGCCGGCCTGCTGGCGCAGAGTGCCCGGAGCATGCGGCAGTCCGACTTTGAGTCCCTCGCACTTTTGGCGGGCATGGACCGGGCAGCCAGGGAAAAGCTGCTGCTCTCCGCTGACAGGTTCCTCCGGGCGGGAGTGCCGGAAGGCCTGGGGGCTGATGCCAGGGCGTCGCTGCTGGAGCGGTTCGGGCTTTTCGGCATCCGTTTGGGCGTGGTGCTGATCCGGGCCGGTTTTACGGACCCCACCCCCTTGGCGCACGAACTTGCCCGTCGCAGCGGGCTGGACCCGCTGCTGGCCATGGTGGGCCGCCAGTTCCATGCCCGGGCCGACGCCCTGAAGGCCCGCACCGCCCTGGTGGGGGTAGAAACACTGCTCCGTACGTCGCCGCGCGAGGGAACGGGACATCTGGCGGCTGCTGTGGAGCGGCTCCAGGTCAACGCCCACGAGTTCCGCGAACTGCGCCTGCTCGCCACCCTGCGTACCGCCGGGTCGTCGCTCAGCCACGATTTGGCGGTCGAAGCCGAGAGGCTGGTGGGCGGCGGCGGCACCACGGCCTGTCTCCGCCTTGCCCTCGAACCGGGGGCAACGCCTGAGCAGATCGCCACAGAGGCCCGGGAATGCCTTCGCCGGTGGCGGCTGGTTTCGGAGAACCCTTTGACGGACCGTTCAGGGCAGGATGTGTGCCGCGTGGTGATGCGCAGCTGTGAGGGCGTCCTCGCCGACTGCGCAGCCCTGCAGCTGAATCACTAACGCCGTTTTCACGGGGCCGGACCCTTCTGGAGGCCTACGCCTGATTCCGTGACCGGAACCAGGCGTTGCTGGACGGCATGAACAGCAGAACCAGCCCGGCGAATGCCATCAGCAATTGCGCCCCCCACAGCAGCCAGACGTAGCTGCCACCGTCGCCCTCGGGAACGAGGAAAGCCTCCGTCACGAGCACCGCACCGCCATGGACGAGCAGCAGAGGAACCAGCAGCCAGCGGACCCAGCCCTGCCGTCCGTTGATAATGGCCAGTGCGGCCGCTTCGAGGAGGATCACCAGCAGCATGGCCCCCAAGCTGCCCCAGAAGACTATGGCGGAAGCAGCAGTGAGGCCGTCGGCGTCGCCGCCGGGTGACATCCCGTCCACCACGGCACGCAGCCGTTCCAGGTGTGAATCACGCGTCAGGAAGGAGCCCACCAGGACGGCGAAGCCGGCGACAAAGCTAAACAGCCAGAGGGTCCGCGCCAGCCGAACCGAGCGCGGCGTCGGTGGAGTCACCACAATGGGCGCCGGCGAGGCGTAGGACAAGCCGGGACGTGGCGGCGGTGCCGGCGGACCGCCAGGCCGGGACGTGGCACTGCCAGGGTCAGGCTGGGCAGGGGAAGGCCGGAAAGGAAGGGGGGAAGCAGGTGACTCACCTGACGGGGGCGCGGGCCGCGTGGTCCGCAGCTGCTGTTCTCCGTCGGGTTCGTGAGCCATGAGGATTACTTCCGGTCGTCGGTATCGTGCGTGTCCGCATCCCCGCTGCTGGCCTCGCCGGCCGCTCCGCCGTCCACGGTTCCGGTGCCGTTGGACCCGCCGCCGCCGGTGTCCGTGCCGGCGCCGGAGGCACCGCCGTCGGCCTTTCCCTTCGCCTCCAGGTCATCCTTGAGCTTCTTCAGGCGCGCGGCCTCGGCCTGGTTGCGGCGCCTGGCATCGAGGTTGCGGAGGAAATCGGGATCGTCATCCGGGGACGTGGGGTGGCTGTAGTTCTGCCGGACCGGGGGAGTGCCCCGCGGACGGCCGATCAGGAGCCACAGAATCGCTCCCAGCACCGGCAGGACAATCATCACGATGATCCAGGCGGGCTTGGAGATGCCCCGGGTGAGGCGTCCGTCAGTGCGGATCACGTCCACGAGGCCATAAACAAAGATGGCAAGTACTGCGACGACGAGAACCACACGGAGGAGCATGGCATTAAGTCTATCGTCCGGACGGGGCGGGCGTTCAGGGAGGGCGGCTAAACTTGGATGGTGGCTTTCCTGAAATACTCCCTGATCCGGCTGGCGCTCTTCGCGCCGCTCTTTGTGCTGTTCCTCTTCCTGGGCCTGGGCGCGGTGATGTCCGTCATCTGCGCCGCCGGCATCGCCTTCGCGGTCAGCTACCTGTTTTTCCAGGACCAGCGCGACGAGGCTACTGCCGCAATGCGCCGCAGGTTCTCCGGCAAGGCCAAGCCGCTGCGCACCGCCGGCGAGGTGGACGACGCCCAGGCCGAGGACACCCTGGTGGATGCCAACCCGGACGTCACCATCCGCACGGACGCCAAGCCCTCCGGCACCACACCAGCAGAGCCCAAGCCCTCAGAAGCCAAGGGCCAGAACAGCTAGAACCCGTGGCTGAGCACGAGTCCCAGTGAGAACAGCAGGCTGTAGCCGAGGTTGATCAGGCCGGTCTGCTTCAGCACCGGAATGAGGCTTTTGCGTTTGCGACCGTTGATCATCAGCCAGGCCGGCATCAGGCAGGCGGGGATGAGCAGCAGGACGATCAGCATCCAGGGGCGCCCCGGGGCCAGGATGATCACCAGCAGGATGGCCACGGCGAGCATCAGCACGTAGCTTTCCCGGGCGTGCTTGTCGCCCAGGCGGACCGCCAGCGTCTTCTTCCCGGCCTGGATGTCGGTGGGGATGTCCCGGACATTATTGGCCATCAGCAGGGCGCAGGCGATGAGCCCGGTGCCGATGGCGCCGATGATGGACGCGAGGTTGATCTGTCCGGCCTGTGTGTACGTGGTGCCCAGCGTTGCCACCAGGCCAAAGAAGACAAACACAAAAACGTCGCCGAGGCCCATGTAGCCGTAGGGGTTCTTGCCGCCGGTGTAGCCCCAGGCGGCCATGACGCAGCCCAGGCCGACCAGGATCAGCCACCAGCTTTGGGTGATCACCACCAGCACCAGGCCAGCCACCATGGCGGCGGCGAACGCGCCGAACGCCGCGTACTTGACGTGTTCGGGGCGGGCGGCGCCCGATCCGACGAGGCGGAGCGGGCCAACGCGGTCCTCATCCGTGCCGCGGATGCCGTCCGAGTAGTCGTTGGCGTAGTTGACACCGACCTGCAGGAGCAGCGCCACCAGCGCGGCAAGGATCGCGTTGAAGATGAGGAACGAATCCATTTCAAAGGCTGCGGCGGTGCCGATCAGCACCGGCGCGATCGCCGCCGGCAGTGTGCGGAGTCGGGCGCCTTGGATCCATTGTGCGGCTGTGGCCACGGTAAGTACCTCGTGTTGGGTCGGGGTTTGGCGAATCGGTGACGCACCTGCCGCAAAGCCGCGGCCGGTGCAGGACTACTTTACTTTCCCCGGTGCAGGGAGTTGAGCCGGCCGGTCATGGCCAGGCGGTCCGGTTTGCCGTTGGGCAGCATCAGCAGCTCCGGCGCAGTGAGCACGGTTTTCGGGGCGAGGAGCCCCAGCGTGCGGTGCCATTCGTGTTCAAGCACGACGGCGGGATCCCCGCCTGACTCGGCACCGTCACCTGCGGCGTCATCCGCGGCGGCGCCCGGGGCACCAGCGGCAAACCCGGGCGAGACGGCCACGTAGGCGGCCACGGCCTGGCCCCACTCCGCAGACGGCACGCCGGCCACAAAAGCCGCTGTGACGCCGTCGGACTTTTCCAGCTCTTCCTGCACGTGCGCGGCGGAGACCTTAACGCCGCCGGTGATGATCACGTCATCGGCGCGGCCCAGGATGGTCAGCCGGCCGTCGGCGTCGAGGCTCCCGAGGTCGCTGGTACGGTACCAGCGGACGCCGTCCTCCTCGAAGAAAACATCCGAGGTTTGCTCGGGGGCGTCCAGGTATCCGGCGGCGATGGTGTCGCCGCCCAGCAGGATGTGGCCGTCCTCGGCGATCCGGACCGCTGAGCCTTCCAGCGGATAGCCGTCGTAGATGCAGCCACCGGAGGTCTCCGCGGAGCCGTACGTGGTGAAGACCCGGACGCCGGCTTCGCGTGCCGCGTCCAGGAGCCGGGCCGACGCCGGGGCGCCGCCCAGCAGGACGCCGTTGAAGCGCCGCAGCGCCGCCAGGGTTTCCGGTGACGGGTCCTCCAGGAGCCGCTGGAGCTGCGTGGGCACCAGGGACGTGTACCGGTGTTTGTCCGTCAGCTCCCGGGCCGCGTCCGTGAATGCCTCCGGAGTGAAACCATGCGACATGTCCATGACCCAGGGGCGGGTACCGGCGAACAGCGAACGTACCAGCACCTGCACGCCGGCCACGTACTGCACCGGCAGTGCCAGGAGCCTCTGGCCTTCGCCCTTGAGCGCAAACGCCGTGGCCATGGAGGAGGCTGCCAGCGCCTCCACCGTGAGTATGGTGGCCTTGGGGGTCCCGGTGGAGCCCGAGGTGCGCACCACCACCACGGCGTCGTCGCAGCCCGGGGTCTCCACATGGCCCACCACCAGGCCGCCGTCGTCGCTGACGGAAAGCTCGACGGCGGGGCCCTCACCGTGGAGCGCTGCCGCCAGCGCCTTGAGGGCGGGGTCGATGTCGATGGGGCCGCTGTTCATGGGTCCGATGTTCATGGATGTCCTGCCTTAGAAGTAGTGCGGGAAACGGGACCAGTCGGGGTCGCGTTTTTCCAGGAACGCCTCTTTGCCCTCCACGGCTTCGTCCGTCATGTACGCCAGGCGCGTGGCTTCACCCGCGAAGACCTGCTGGCCGGCCAGTCCGTCGTCGGCGAGGTTGAACGCGAACTTGAGCATGCGGATGGCCTGGGGGGACTGCCGGGCGATGTCCGCCGCGTATTCCAGGGCCACTTCCTCGAGCCGTTCGTGGTCCACGGCCTCGTTGACCGCGCCCATCCGGACCATGTCCTCGGCGGAATATTCGCGGGCCAGGAAGAAGATTTCGCGGGCGGTTTTCTGGCCGATCTGGCGGGCCAGCAGCGCCGAGCCGTAGCCGGCGTCGAAACTGCCGACGGTGGCATCGGTCTGCTTGAACTTCCCGTGCTGGCGCGAAGCGATGGTGAGGTCGGAGACAACGTGCAGGGAGTGGCCGCCGCCGGCAGCCCAGCCGTTGACGACCGCGATGACCACCTTGGGCATGGTGCGCATCAGGCGCTGGACTTCCAGGATATGGAGGCGTCCGGCGCGGGCGGGGTCGATGGTCTCCGTTGTCTCGCCGTCGGCATACCTGTAGCCGTCCCGGCCCCTGATCCGCTGGTCCCCGCCGGAACAGAACGAGTGACCCCCGTCCTTGGGGGAGGGACCGTTGCCGGTGAGCAGGACCGTGGCCACATCCGGGGTCATCCGGGCGTGGTCCATCGCGCGGTAGAGCTCGTCCACGGTGCCGGGACGGAAGGCGTTGCGGACTTCCGGCCGGTTGAAGGCGATCCGGACTGTGGGCAAATCCCTGGTGACGGAACCGTTAGCATCCCGCTCCACCAGGCGGTGGTACGTCATGTCCTGGAAGTCGTCAAAGCCGGACACGGTGCGCCAGCGGGAAGGATCAAAAACGTCGGACACCTTGGCGGGGAATTGGTTGCTCACCGAACAAGTCTAGTAATCGGCTCAGCTGATGCAGAACTCGTTCCCTTCAGGGTCCGCCATGGTGTGCCATGAATGCGGGCCCTGGCTGGCACTCCAGAGGAACGTCGCTCCCCGGGCCTCGAGTGCCTTCCGGGCCTCGTCCTTGTCCCGGCCAGCCAGGTCCACGTCCCAGTGCACCCGGTTCTTGACGGTCTTTCCTTCCGGCGCCGTCTGGAACAGGAGGCGCCGTTCCGGCTTGGCGGCGCCGAGTTCCTCGGGCGGGCGGATGGCGCAGCCGTCACGCCAAACGAGTTTGCCGTTGTGGATCAGGGTCTGGTCCTCCGTGGCAAAGCCCTGGTCGATCATGGACCGGATGAAGCCTTCGTCCTGCGGCTCCACCGCCCAGTCGAGGGTCTCGGCCCACCAGTCCGCGAGGGTGTGTGGGTTCTTGCAATCCGTGACAATCTGAATGTTCAGTCCCATGCGTCCAACCTACGACGGCGGCAGTCGGACGGGTAGGGGAAGCGCTACTTCTGCATCGATGGAAAAGGTGAGCACGTTATCTTGACAGATTGTCATGACATGGATCACAGTTGGGGGGAGGAAAGGCTTTTCCGAAACGTTGGCCATGCGGCCGTCAAGGTCCGCAGCCGACACCTTCCAGCCATGCCCCCAAGGCACGGCACGCATCGTGAGACAGGACAGAGCATTGTCAGAGCAGACAAGAATCTCCAGCATCAGCCGCAGGCAGTTCGGACTGACGGCCTTTGGCCTCTCAGCCCTCGCCGTCGGCCTTTCCGCTTGTGGGGGCGGCGGCGGTTCAACTGAAGGCGGAGCCAAAACCCTTCAGCTGGTCCTTTCCGGTGATACCAACCAGGGCGGGGCGTTTGCTGCAGCCGCCGCGAAGTACAAGGAAGCCACCGGCATCACCATCGAGGTGGTGGACGTTCCCACGGCGGACATCACCACCAAGCTCAAGAACGCCGCCACCGCCAACGACCTGCCGGCCCTGGCCCGTGTCACAGGCCTCGATCCGCTGTGGGTCAACCAGCTCCAGGACCTCACGGACATCGCCAAGTCCCGGAACATCGACGAAATGTTCCTCCAGGAAGCCCCGGACGGAACCATTCCGGCCATCCCGTCGGACCTTACCGCCGTCGGACTTTTCGTGAACAAGAGCCTCTTCGAAAAGGCCGGCGTGGCCTTCCCCACGGCCATCGAGGACGCCTGGACCTGGGATGAGTTCGTGGCGGCCGTCAATGAGGTCCGCGAGAAGGCCGGCGCCAAGTACGGCGTGGTCATGGACCGCTCCGGCCACCGCCTGCGCGCCATGATGTACGAGTTCGGCAGCAGCGCTTTCGCGAAGGAAGGCGACAAGTACGCAGCGGACGACGAGGCCGTGCAGACGCTGGAGTACTTCCAGAAGATCAATGACGACAAGACCATGCCCAAGTCCGTCTGGCTCAGCGGCGAAGACGGCAACGCCATGTTCAAGAGCGGCCAGGTTGCCGCGTACTACTCCGGCAGCTGGCAGGTTGCCGACTTCAACAAGAACATCAAGGACTTCGAATGGATGTCCGTGCCGCTGCCCAAGAAGGAAGCCAACGCCACCAACCTTGGCGGCGGCTTTATGATCGCCTTCAAGGACACCGGCGCCGATGAAGAAGCCAAGAAGTTCATCGAGTGGTTCTATGACGACGCCAACTACACGGAGTTCGCCAAGCTCGGCGGCTACCTGCCCGTCAAGGCTGACTTGAAGGTCGACTACCCCTTCCAGCAGGCCTCCTTCGAGCTGTACCAGAAGCAGATTGCCGGCAACGAGGCCAAGGGTGACAACGCCATCAAGCGCGTCGTGGCCGAAGCCTATGCCGAGACCCCCTTCTCCGGCGACCCGCTGCGTGAGGAAACCGTCAAGATGCTCGGCGGCAGCCAGGACGCCAAGACCACGGTGGCGAACATCGTGAAGCTCTACAACGGTGCCTGATCAGTGGCTAATCCAACTCTGAGCTCCACGGTGACGCCGGGGACGCCCGGCGGGGCCGCCGTGCGGAGCAAGTCCCAGATGAAGCGCCACAACCGCTACGTCATCGCCCCGCTGGTCCTCATCGGCGTCAACGTGGTGCTCTTCCTGGTGTTCTTCGTCTGGCCCGGTGCGCTCGGACTGATCTACTCCTTCACGGACTACCGCGGTGTGGGCAAGCTGAACTTCATCGGCCTGGCCAATTTCCAGAAGCTTTTCTCGGACAGCACGTTCTATGCCGCCCTTAGCCGGACCTTCCTCTATACCGTGTTCTCCGTGCCGCTGGTCTACGTGTCGTCGCTGGGCATTGCAGCGCTGCTGGTCAGCAAGGCCACGAGGGGACGCACCGCCGCGAAGGTGATCATCTTCCTTCCCTGGCTGATCTCCCCGATCGTGGTGGGTGTCATCTGGAAGTGGATGTTCGGCCAGGACTTCGGCTTCGTCTACTTCGTGATCTCGACATTGGGCGGAAGCCCGGTGCCGTGGTCCAGCAACGGCAACCTGGCCTTGACGGTGGTGATCTTCGCCTCCGCCTGGGGCGGCACGGCCTTCAACATGCTGCTGTTCATCGCGGCGCTGAAGAACATCCCGGAGGCGCTGCTGGAGGCGGCCGAACTGGACGGGGCCAACGCGTGGCAAAGGTTCCGGCATGTCACGCTGCCGGGCATCGCGCCGACGTCGTTCATGGTCATCCTGCTGTCCACCATCCATGCCATGAAGGAATTCGCCATGATCCAGGCGCTGACCAACGGCGGCCCGGGCACGGAGAACACCCTGATCGTCCAGTACATCTACAAGACCGGCTTCGAGCAGTCCAAGGTGGGCTACGCGAGTGCCGCGTCGATGGTGCTGATGGTGGTCCTGCTGGCCATCGCGCTCATCCAGCTGCGCTTCAACAAGAAGAAGGGCTGATCCATGGCAACCGCTGCCAACCTGCCTCCCGCCGTCGCGGAAGAGTCCGCCCTCGGCGCCGAGAATGCCGCCGCCGGCACGGCCAAACGCAACAACAGGGAAGGCCGGACCAAGCTGTCCGCGCCGCTGACGGGTGTGCTGTGGCTGATCGTGGCCATCTACGCGCTGCCGCTGCTGTGGTTCCTCCTCAGCTCATTCAAGCCGGGCAGCGAGCTGTTCAGCTATCCGCTGTCCATGATTCCGCGGGAATGGACGTTCCAGGGCTTCGTCGACGCGTGGGAGCGGGTGGACTTTGCCCGGTACTTCCTGAACACCGCCACGG
>JBKKDH010000312.1:0-15168 GCA_046708445.1 Arthrobacter sp. | reverse complement strand
CCGCGCCTCACTGGTTTCCCGGCAGTCTGCTACAACTGTTCCCTGGAGTCTGCTGCAACACGCGGTTGAGCCCTCAATACCCCCGGGTTTGCGTCCCGCTCCATGCCGTCTTCCTTGCCCACGTTCTAGTCCCTGTTTTCCGGCGGCAGGGCGATCTGGAGCTTGCGTGCCTTGCCGCGCCCCACGATGTAGCCGCGGCCCGGAATGAACTCCGGACTGACACGGCCCAGCGAAGTGTTGAGCAGGCTGTCACCCTCAATGTCGCCGGGGTTGACGAGCAAGCCCCTGCGCCCTGATTTGAAAGGCTGCGACAGCGACCAGGCCGAGGACCACGTGGACGTTTCGGACTCTCCGATGACCCACTGGTCGGCCTTGATGGACGCCGTCACGAGCTGCGCCACTCCTGATTCCGCCACCGTGTCGGTGAACTCGGTCAGGCCCTCGATGAAGATGGCCAGCTTGCCCGGGTTTCCGGAGGAGTGCTCGGTCAGGTCCTCAATGATGTCGGCGAGGTCGTCCGCCCCCACGATCGAACGGTTCCAGAGCGGAAGCGACGCGACGGCGGACCGGCGGGAGCCGATGTACACCAGTTCGGTGTCCGGGTTGGAGCGCCTGAGTGCGTACGCCATCGTCACGAGGGCAACGGTCCGTCCCGAGCCGGGAGGACCGGCGAGCAACAGCGGGCCCTTGGCCATGATTTCGGCCGGCTGCAGCGTCTCGTCGTCGACGCCGATGACCGGAAGGTCCGGGCTGCCCGCCGGCAGCACGTTCAGGTCCACCTGGTCCGGGAGCCTCTGGATCCGGGGCGCCCTGTCCAGCCCCTGCCGCAGCATGGCCTCGCTGAGTTTGTGCACTTCCCTGGCCTGCAGGGCAAGGTTGGAGTCGCCTCCCAGCACTGCGAGCTGGACTTCGTGGCCGCCCAGCAAGCCCCGCCCGGGAGGGGAGGCGCTGGTGAGGACGTCCTTGGGGACGTCCATGGACAGGTAGTCGTCCTCGGACGACAGGCGCAGGACCAGCCTGCGCTGGATGGAGGCCAGCAACGACGCCGGCACTGCGTTGGGGCGGTCACCGGTAACTATCAGGTGGATGCCCAGGGGACGGCCGTCGGTGGCCAGCTGGAGGAAGATGTCCCACAACGCGGAGAGGCGGCTGTACTCGTACGTTTCGCGGAATGATGTCATGCCGTCCACCAGGACAAAGATCCGCTTCTCGTCCGGCCGGTTGGCCAGTTTCCGGTACTCCACAATGGTGGAGGCACGGACCTCGGCGAAACGGGCCGAACGTTCATCGGCGATGTCCCGGAGAAGGCGCAGCAGGCGGCCGACGCGTTCCACGTCGTCGCCGCCGATGACCTCGCCCACGTGCGGCAGCTCTTCGAGCATCTTGAGCCCCGAGGATCCGCAGTCGATGCCATAGACATGGACCGGCCCGCCGCGCGGGGTGACGGCGGCGGCGATGGCGATTCCGCGCAGCGCCGCCGACTTGCCTGAGCCGCCGGTGCCGTAGATGGCCATGTTGCCGTCTTTGTCGGGTTCATAGAACACCGTGGGCTGGTCCTGGCGGGCAGGGTCATCCGCGACGCCGAGCAGCAGCCGCTCGTCCGTGCGGGGATTCGGCAACTTGGAAAAGTCGTACGTCTTGGCCAGTTCGTCCAGCCAGGGTTTGCGCGGCGGACGGATGGCCAGCGAGTCGGCCGCCCTGACGATGTTTGCCGTCATCCGGGCGATGTCGTTGGGGCCGGCAGGTTCTTCCTGGACCGGTTTTTCCGGCGCAGGAACGTCCCAGGCAGGTCCGGATCCGAAGGCCATCTCCACGATGTCGATCTGGGGCCGCTGCGGTTTTTCGGTGGTCCAGCCGCCGGCATAGCCTGTCTGGAATCCCTGGATCCGTCCAGGCCCGGTCTTGGCGGCACCACGGCCGGGGATCGACGGGTCGAAGTAGGCGGCATCGGGCACCCCGAGGATATCTGTGGCGTCGTCCTCGTCAGCCATGCGCAGGGCCACACGGAGGTTGGTGTTGGCGCGCAGGCTGTCCTTGATCACGCCGGCGGGGCGCTGTGTAGCCAGAATCAGGTGCAGGCCGAGCGACCGCCCGCGCGCCGCGACGTCCACCACGCCGTCAACGAACTCGGGAACTTCGGTGGCCAGCGCGGCGAACTCGTCCACGATGATGATCAGGTATGGCGGGGCTTCGGGGTCGGCTTCACGCTGGAGGGCCAGGAGGTCCTTGGCCTTCTTCCGGTTCAGGAGGTGTTCGCGGTAATGCAGCTCGGCCCTGAGGGAGGTCAGGGCGCGACGCACCAGGTGCTGGGAGAGGTCAGTGACCAGGCCCACGGTGTGCGGCAGGTGCAGGCAGTCGGCGAACGCCGCGCCGCCCTTGTAGTCCACGAACAGGAAGCTCACCCGGTCCGGGCTGTAGGCCGCTGCCATGCCCATGACCCAGGACTGCAGGAACTCCGACTTTCCGGCGCCGGTAGTGCCGCCCACCAGGGCGTGCGGGCCCTCATTCTTGAGGTCCAGGTAGAGGGGTTCGACGCCCTTGGACCCGACGAGCGCGCGGAGCGTTCCGTTGTCCTTGCGGTTGGCGACAGCCGTGGCGTGGACGGAATTGTTCTCGGTCCACCGTTCGGCCACGGCCTGCGGGCTGTCCAGGAAGTCCTTGCCGATGAGGGTGGCATAGGAGACGGCGCGCGGCAGGTCGGAGTCATCACTCATCGGCTTGCCGACGTCCACCACCGGGGACAGCATCCGGGCCAGCTGGCCGGCAAGTTCCGCGTCGAGGCTTTCGCAGCTTACGGGGTAGCTGTGGCGGCCCAGCCGGACCTGTCCGGTGGTGGTGCCGTGGTCGCCGTCCACCACCATAAAGTCGCGGCACGCGGCGGGAAGGGCCTGGATGTCGGTAGCCACCCACATGACGTGGACGCCCGAATCCGGTCCGCGTTCCGCGAGGCGGGTCAGGCGGCCCCGGTCAACGGGGGCGTCGTCCTCCACGATGACCAGCACGGCCGGCAGCATCGGTCCCGGGATTTCGTCCTTGGCGAGGTCGATGTCCGGGCGCAGGTCCGGGCCCGACCGGCCGGCCGCGGCCTCCCGGGCGTCGAGCAGGTCTTCCAGGCGGGCCAGGAGGGAGGAGCCGCTGGCTGAGCCGGCGGCCAGGTGGTCGCCGCTGAGCGGGCTGTGGCCCGAACCGACGTGGGGCAGCCATTGCAGCCAGTTCCACCGTTCCCTGGACTGCGCGGACGTGATCGCCGTGACCACGGCTTCTGCGGGCGAGTGGAGGCCCACCAACTGCAGGACCATGCCGCGGGCGACGTCGTCGACCAGGCCGCGGGCACCTGCCACGCCGAAGGATCCCGCCGTCCGCAGCTGCGACACGACGGGCACGCCTTCAATATCCCTGAACTGCTTCATGCAGTCCTGGATCTCCCGCATGTATTCGACTTCCGTGCCGTTGTCAGCCGGCTCCTCGAACGTAATGCGCGACGGCGCCGTGCCCAGTCCGAACCGCAAGCCGAGGAAGCCTTTGTGCTCGGGGCGGTGGGTCCAGAGCAGCGGGCCCAGCTTATAGATGGAGTCCACGGTGTCGCTGACGGAGGGAGCTTCCTGCAGGCGGACGGCGCGTTCCACATGCTGCAGCTCGGTGATGTCCTGCCGGAAAGCGGCCATGGAGGCCCGGAAATGCTTGAGCTGTTCCTTTTGCTGCCGCTTGGCCTGCATTTTCTGGTCCACGTAGTGGCCCACGATGAACAGCGGCATCATGGCCATGAAAATAACGGAAAGCATGTTCCCGGTGACGGCGAACAGGACGCCGCCCATGATGAGTGGCGCCACCAGCATGACGTACGGGAAGGGCTGGTGGTCCGGCCGCTTGGGCCCGGCGGGCAGGACACGTTTCGGCGCGTCGAAGCGCGGGACAACCCGCGGGGACCGGTTGAAATCGACAAGGGGCGACGTCGGTGCTGCCGCATGGTTGCGGCCCAGCGGCACCACCGTCACGGTGGTGTCGCCCAGGGTCACCGTGTCGGAGGAGTTCAGCGTTGCCCGGGTGACCGGCAGGCCGTCCATCAGGAGGCCGTTGGCCGAGTTGGTATCAACGATCTCGATGCTCTCGCCTACCGTGATGCGGGCGTGGCGCTTGGACGTGAGCGGGTCCGAAAGCCGGATGTCCACGTCCCGGTCGCGGCCGATGTAGCTGGTACCGGAGGGAAGCGAAAACTCCTGGCCGACGTCGGGACCTGAAAGAATCCGCAAGGTGGCGGCCGCCGGGCCCCGGTTGCCACCGGGGACGTCGAACTGTTCACTGACCTGCGTCAAGGACACCACGGACCCGGGCCGCAGCCCGGATTCGAGGAGGTTGTCCGTGCGGGTCAGGGTGTTGCCGCGCATCCCGCCTGCCACAAAGGCCTCATCGATCCGGAGCGAGAGGTTGTCCGGGGCCGGAGTTCCCTTCCGGTCAGGGTCGGCAGCCCAGAGTTGGGTGGCGATGTCCGCCACGGTCGCCAAGCCGTCCACGGTGACCGCAAGGTCCTTTGTCTCCGCCGGGTCCCGGCGGAGCGTCAGCCGGATTCTCATCCCTCGTCCACGCCCCTCATTTTTTCAAGCAGATGGAGGTCTTCAGCGGTGACCAGATGGGATGTTACGGCGTGCTCCACGAGCCTGGCACGCCGGTTGGTGGCGAGCTTTCCGCCGCCGCCGCGCAGCCCGACAACGCCCACGCGGTCCAGCTTGTCGCAAACGTTGTCCAGTTTCCGGTTGAACCGGGTAAGGGCCCAGCCAAGCGTTTTGGCCGCGGCCGCCGACGACGGGATGGCGCTGAAGCCTGTTCCCTCGCGCCGGAGCATCGGCTCGGCGAGGGCAACGATGAGGGCCTTCTGGGAGTCGGTGAAGACCACCGGGCCGATCGTGGTGTCCCCGTTGCTGTCGTCGTCGCGTGCTTCCTGCCGGAACGAAGGCGTCTTAAGGTGGACGGCGAATTCGTAGGTGGTGGGTCCGGCCGTGAAGATGATGTTGGTGTGGCTGAAGACCAGTGGTATGCGTGCCCCCGGGGAAAGCCACGCCTGCATGCCGCCGGAACCATCTGCCACCGTGGCTGAGAGCATGCTGCCCACGTTGCTGAGCCACCAGATCCCGTCATAGCGGGCCACCTGCAGGAACTGCCGGTGCAGGTACGGGTTGTCATCGACTTCAAGGTCGCCTTCGCGGCCGATGTTGAAAACATCCTCGTCCGATGGTTCGTACCACTCGCCACAGAAATCTATTGCCAGATCCCCCATTTTCCGTGCCTCCTCAAGGGCAATGCCAGTGTCGCCAAGCTTTCCGGTCTGCTGTGCCATGCTCATTCACGGACACAGGCTATGGAGTCGTCCTCCAGCGGCGAGAACCCCCCGTCGCTGCGGACGATCATCACCTGGATGCAGGTCGGTTCGTTGGGATTGGCGGCAACCTGTGTACTGAGTCCGTCGGTGGACTGGTATTCGGAGCCGCTCTCACCCAGCGTGTAGACACGCCATTTGTACGTGTCGCCGGGTTTGGGCTGCGGATTCTCCCAGGTGAAGGTCACTTTGCCGGTGCTGTCCAGGAACCCGGACAGGCCTTCGACGTCTGGCACTGACCCGTTGTCCAGCGCGTCGGGAGGCGGCGTGCTGGCCTGTTCCGTGTCGTCAACCTTGGGAGTGGCTGCCGTTGTTGCCAGGACAATTCCCACGACCACGGCGAGGACCAGCACCGCGGCACCCGTCAGCGCGAGCCACAGATTCCTTTTGCCGTGATCCGGGCCGGAATCCGTGACGGGCTCCTCGGCGAGGGCCGGTCGGCTGACGGTCGCGTCAAGTTCCGGCTCCCGACGGGACGAACCCGGATCCGGCTGCTTGCCGTTACCTTCCGGCCCTGCCGGGAAGAGTCCCGGCCGCTGGACGGTGGCGTCCGGCGCCCCGGTAGGAGTCCCGTAGTCGGTTGCGCCGCCCCGCAGCATGGTGGCATGTTCCCACTCAGCCGCCGGCTGGCTGCCGGTCTGGGGGCCGGTCTGGGGGCCGGCGAAGAGGTTGCCGGGGACCTGCGGCTGAACGGGTCCGCCCCGCCCGTCCGACGGTTGCAGCGGGGCCGGCTGCAACGCTGACGGTTGCATCGCAGGCGAGTCCCGGGTTGGTGATGGCGCGGCCGTCGACGGCCCGCCGCCAAGCGGAAACGACGACGGCGGGACGCTGCCGGGGCCCTGCGGCCTGGTTCGTGCCGGGAAAGTCGGGGCGCTGCCGGTCCGTTCCGGGTCGATGGCCGCGATGCTCCGGACGCGGGTTTCTTCGTAGCCGTCGTCCGGATGGCCGTCCTCCGGATGCGGCTCTTCCAGTACTTCGAAGGGGGTGACTGACAGGTTCAGTTCGGCCTGGATCCGCTGCAGGGCGAGGGCAAACGCGTGGGCGGAGGAATAGCGGGATGCCGCGGATTTGGCCATGGCCGTGGACAGGGCGAGCTCCAGCGATTCCGGAACGTCCGCCCGGCCAAGGCGTGGCAGCGACATGGTGGAGATGCGTGAAATGAGCTCACGCTGTGAGTTGTCCGCCCCGGGCATCACAAACGGCGACCTGCCCGCGAGGAGTGTGTACAGGGTGGCGCCGAGGGCCCAGACGTCCACCATAACGCCGTCGGTTCCGCCGTCCGTGAACTGCTCCGGCGGGGACCACGGGATGGACATTCCGGCGTCATCGTCGGCATCGGAACCGCCCAGGGTTCCGGAAATTCCGAAGTCGGTGAGTGCCGGACGGTTGTAGTCGGTCACCAGGATGTTGGCGGGTTTGATGTCCCGGTGGGCAATACCGGCACGGTGCGCGGTCTCGACCGCTGAGGCCACCTGGATGCCCACCGCCAGGACCTCGTCGACGCTGAAGCGCTGCCTCCGGTACCGCACATCCAGGCTGGGCCGTGAGCAGTACTCCATCGCCAGGTAGGAGTGGCCGGCGTCGGTGACCTCTGCCTCGTAGATGGTCACGATGTAGGGGTGCGAGGACAGCTGGGCCATGAGGTTGGCCTCGGACTCAAACCGGCGGCGCGCGCCCTCGGTCTTCAGGTCCGAAAGCAGGACCTTGACAGCCACCCGGCGGCGGGGCCGGTCCTGTTCATAAAGGTAAACGTCTGAGAAGCCACCTGACCCCAGCAGGCTGATGTAGTTAAACCCCGGGATGTGGGGCGGCGGCGCTACGGGCCGTTTGGAACTCAAAGAATCTCCTCAAAGCGAAGCGAAATGCCGTCGCCCAGTTCTGCGATGTCGCCATCAAGCAGGATGGCCATTTCGTTCTGGGCCAGGCGCCTCGGCTGCTGGCCTTCCCGGACCAGGACAGTGCCGTTGGTGGCTTTCAAGTCGCACAACATCACGTGCCAGCCCTCGAGGCGGACCTCCACATGCGAGCGGGAGATGTCGCCGCTGGGGCTGGCCACCTGCACCAGGCGCGGCATCACACCGCCCTGGACGCGCGAGACTGACGGCTGGCGGCCGATCACCAATGACTGGTCAAGATCCACGAGCTCGCCGCTGGAAACCCGCATGCGGCCAAGCCGGGGCCGGGAAACCTGGACGGCGTCCGACGGCAGGGGATGCCTGCACATGGCACATTGGGCGTGCGTCGGCGGATTCGCGTGGCCCTGCCCGCAGACCCGCGCCAGCACCATGGGGCCAGCGGATCCTGCGGCGCTTGTGCCGGCCGCAGCGGGCGCCGGATGCGCGGCCATCCCGGCAAGGTCACTCTTCATGATGGTCTGGCCGTCGTGGTCCCCGTCGTCGCTGGCACCGCCGTCGCCTTCTCCGTCGTCGCGGCCACGGTCGTCACTGCCAGGCCCGGGCTGTGACGACATTCCCCCGCCCGTGTTCCACGGAACAGAATCGATCAGGCCCCCGAACGGTGCCGGTGCCGCGGGTGCTGGTGCCGGTGCCGGTGCCTCTGTCGACAGCATTTCCCCCGCGGACGGCGTCTCCTCAGGGTCAACAGCGGCGGGTGTCTCCGGTGCGTGGTCGGAAAGCAGACCGTCGGGATCGTCACGGACAGCAGCATCTTCTATGCTGCGGACCACGGTGCGTTCCCATAAGTGGTCGTACGTGCTGGTCTGTTCAGAGGCCGGCGGTGCCGGGTCCTGCGTCGGTCCTTCATCCGCAGGCGGAGCAGCATCCCCGGCTTGGAGGACAGCGTCCTCGTCCGGCGCGGAATCCGGCTGTTCGGTTGGAAGGTCTTCGAAGTCTTCGTCCACGACGCCGATGACGGTTTCGGCCGAGGCGCCGTGCTCCGGGGCGTCCGTGGCATCCGGGGAGGACGGGCCCACAGCCTCGGCCGCCGGGGGTTCCTCAGACAGTGCGGGCTCCACGTCCAATGCCACCACAGCGCCAGGCTCCGTGGCTGGCACCGCCGGCAGCGCTGCCTCTGTTGCGGCCACAGGCACCGCAACAGCAGGCACGCGTGCCGCCGGAACGTGAACTGCTGACACTAATGGCGTTGCGGCCGCAGCTTCAGCGGTGCCGTCCAGGCCAACGGTCAACACCTGGAGCAGGACCACGCCCTCCTGAAGGGGCAGCCCCGGACCGGCGGTGTCAGTGCCCGGAACATGACTGCCCGGAACGCTGAGGCGGTACCACTCGGGGGCCGCGAGGTGGCGTTCGGCCCACGTCGTCACGTCACGCCCGTGAAGCTCCACTGGTCCGGCGGGCAGCTGCACTGTCAGGTCGATGTCCCCGCGCAGGAAGACCCGCAGCGAGTCCTTGAAATCGACGATTCCGAAGGGCGGTATTTGGGCCAGCGACACGCCGAAACTGCTGGTGACAGCGTGGAGCAGTTCATGGACCTCGGGTCCGCTTTCCAGCAGCTCCCACAGGGAGTGGACCAGCGGCGGGGGCGTGTCCGGCCCCAAAAGGACGGCCGCGCGGGACCGGACAATGCCATGCCACATGCCGGGCACATAGTTATTCGCGGCCATCGCCGGGCTCCTCGCTTCCATCCGCGGCTGCCGTTGCCGGCCGTGCCGCCTCCACGACCTGGGCCCGCGGCAGCGTGACCTCGTCCTCCGCGTCGGTACCGGGCCGCGGCGCCGTAGTGGCGATGCCGCCGTCGTTCATCACGTTCCTGGCGTCCACCACGATGACGGTGACGTTGTCCCTGCCTCCGTTCCGGAGGGCGGCCTGGATCAGGGCATCCACCGCGTCCTGCGGATGGCCCACGGTGCTGAGGACCCGGAACATGTGCTCGTCCGCCAGCTCGGCATTAAGCCCGTCCGAGCAGACCAGGATCCGGTCTCCCTCTTCCACAGGGAGCAGCCAGTAGTCGGCTTCGGTCTCGTCCCCGGTGCCGAGGGCCCGGGTCACTACATGGCGGCGGGGGTGGACGGTTGCCAGCTCCGGAGTGATTTCGCCGGCATCAACAAGTTCCTGGACCTCGGAGTGGTCCACGCTGACCTGGGCAAACTGGCCTTGGCTCAGCCGGTAGGTCCGGGAGTCACCGATGTTCATGACCAGCCAGTAAGGCATGCCCATCTGCTCGACCACCACAACCCCGGTCAGCGTTGTGCCGGCCCTGGCCCCGGTGGCCTCGCGGATCGAGCTGTCGGCCTTCATCAGGTACTGCTGGATAACGGCGGCCGTGACACTCCGCTCTCCGGTGGCCAGTTGCGGCATGGCCGCCAGGGCGCGGACGCACATGCCGCTGGCGATCTCGCCGGCTTCGTGGCCGCCCATCCCGTCTGCCACGGCGAAAACCGGGTCGGAAGCAATGAAGGAGTCTTCATTGAGCTCGCGACGCAGCCCACGGTCTGTTCCGTAGCCGTAGCTCAGGCTCAGCCCGGAGTCGTGGTCGGCGGCGGGAACGCTGGCGGCTTGGGAATTCATGCCTGTCCTAGGTGGAAGGAGCGGTCACCAAAGTGGACAGTGGATCCCGGGCTGACAAAGGCGGGCACGCCCGGCTGGAGTGGGGTGCGCAGGCCGTCCGGGGTGGTGACGGCGCTCCCGTTCGTGGAGTTCCGGTCTGTCACCCATACGCCTGCGCCGTCCGTGAGCACGTGGAGATGCGTTTTGGAAATTGACCGGCCGGGGTCGTCCACGGCCAGCAGCTGGGCCTGCTGCTCGCCCGCCTGCCCCACGGGGTTCCGGCCTACCAAAACGTTCCGGTCAAGCTGGAAGTCGCGGCCGTCGTCGAGCCTGATCCGGAGGACGGCCACGGGAGCCGGTTCACGGAATCCGCCGCGCATCTGCGTGCGGTCGTGGTCGTCGTCGGGGTGGGCTGCGGCGGGCTGCTGGCCTGGGGCCGGGTTTGCGGCCGGGGCCGGGTGGGCTGGGACAGCTGGCGTGCCGGACGTGCCATGCATGGCAGGCGCCACGTCCGCGGCCGCTGGTGCTGGCGTGAACGGCTGCGGAGCGAAGGCCTGCGGAACGGCGTACGGCTGCTGGGCGGCTGGCGGCGCGGCCGGGGCCTGTGAAGCTGCCGGGGCCTGTCCATGATGGGTGGCGTGGGTCTGCGGAACTGCCGGGGCCAGCGGGGCGGGATGCGTCTGCGCGGCGGCATACGGTGCCTGGCCCGCCGGTTGCCCTGCCGGCGGCTGCCACTGGTTGGGGTTGAGGGACGCCTGGGCGTTGATGACCTGTGGGGTTTTGGCTGCTCCGGCCACGGGCGACGCGACCTGCTGCACGGGTGGCAGGTCCAGCGGCGCGAAACTGTAGGGTCCCTGGATCCCGCCGGTGGCAATGGGGTTCCGTCCGGCCTTGACGTCAAAGACGAGCGTTTTCGCAGCGGTGTCGTGCCAGCCCCGGAGCTTGCCGTTCTTGTCCCAGGTGTTCGATACCACCACGACTACCGCCCAGGCGGCACCGGCGAGTGCCAGCGGCGCGAGGATGAAGAGTGCCGCATCGAACCACTTAAAAATGACCACCACTGCCGCCGCAATAACGGCCAGCAGGATGCCCGCCCCTGTGACGAGCCCGCGGAGGAACACTCCTCCCCCGCCCGGCGCATAGCCGTCGTTGTCGGCGCTGCGGATGCCCATGAGCCGGTTCCCGATGGTGATTCCGGACCGGCCTTCCATGCCCAGCAGGACGAAGATATAGACGAGCGTCAGCCCCAGGCCAATGCCGCCGAACAGGACCAGCGACCCAGTGTCGTAAATGATGAACCCACCGCTTTGGGTGCGCTTCACTCCGGCGAAGCCGATGGCAAACGTCACCACCAGGACCACCAGTGGAGCTAGCCAGTCCAGGACGGCAGCCCCCAGCCGTTTGCCCGCCGCAGCTGGAACAAGCCCAAGATTGACTGCCATGCCCGTTCCTCCCCCTTGACCGTGGACGGCCTGTGCCATTCGGGGACCGCTGTCAGCCGGGACCCGTTGTACTACCGGGATAGTACCGGGAATCGCGGCGGCATGCTCAGCGGCACGTTCCATCAACGCCTGCTGGGCGTGGTCCAGATTGCGCGCATTCCGGGCAGCCCTGTTGGGCAGCGGGGCCCCGCAGGCAGTGCAGAATGTGGCACCGGCGCGGATCAGCTGCTGGCAGCGCTGGCAGCGCTCGGAGTCTTGCGTCATGGTTCGGTGTGGTTCTTCCTGCCAGGGTTCCTCAGAACGGTGGACTCATCAGGTTCGGAGAGGCCTGCGAGGTTTGCCGCCGGACCGCTCTCCACCCTACCGTCGGCCGGCTTCCCGGCGACGGCGCCGGGCCGCCGCAGCGACACCAGCCCCAGGCCAGTGCTGCGCAGCTTGAGTGCGGCACGCCCGTCCGCGAGCAGGGACCTGGGTGAGAACCTGGCCCGCTGGCGGCGCCAAAAGCCCACGGTCGCCGTCATTTCCTTGAGGGAGCCGTCCACGATGGTCCAGTATTCCTTGACCTCCTCCTCGCTCGGCTGCCCGGCACCAAATATCGACGCGTCCGCCCGGCGGGCCAGCATGGTGGTGGTGGTCCCGGACGAGGGGAAAGCTTCCGCCACTACCGCAGCGCTTTCCCGACGTGTGGCGCGGGTGTCGATTCCGGCCCCCATGTCCGTGGCGAGGCTCAGCACCTCGTTCCAGCCCCCGCCGACGCGCTGCGCCGGGTGGCCTTCCGAGAAGCGGGACTTCCGCCGTCGTGACTTGAGCAGTGCGATGAGCAGCAGCGGCAACGCCAGGATCGACAACGGAATCAGGGCAACCCCCAGGGCGCCAAGGAGCGCGCCCCAGAACAGCCAGGGGTTGTTCTTCTTCTGGTCCGCATCAAGCGCATCCGGGGAGGAATCCGGCGGCAGGTCCGCTGGTTCCTGCGGGGGCGGGGGCGGCTGAAGCACCTGCGGCTTTGGTTTGGATTTGTTTTCGGGGTCCGGCGGGATGGGGATGTTGTCCTTGGGCGGTGTCGGATCAAAGCTGACCCAGCCCACCCGGTCGAAGGCCACCTCCACCCAGGCGTGGACGTCCTTGCCGGTGATCTTCACCTCGCCGGCGCCGTTCTCCGGGCTGGTCGGATCGGGGTAGAAGCCCATGACCACGCGGGAGGGGATCCCCAGGTGGCGGAGCATCAGGGACATGGCCACGGCATACTGTTCGTCGTCGCCGAGCATCTGCTTTGCCGTCAGGAGGTTCCTGATCCGGGACGAACTGTGCCCGGAGACGCTGGGCAGCTGGCCTTCGGTGACCAGCCCGTTGCTGAAAGCACCCGTCTTCTGGAAATGGGCCTCGATCTGGCGGACGCGGTCAATAGCGGTGGGCGCGTCGGCCGAGAGGTCGTTGGCCTGGGAGCCGACCACCGGCGGCACCTCCAAGGCGTCCGGCAGGGTGACTTTGGCAAAGTCGTATTGCGTCAGCTGGCCGTGCTCCAGCTTGACCGGATCGGACACCTGGACGCTGTAGGTGTCACCCTTCGAGAGTCCCTTTGTGGTCACGGCGGTGTCCGTGCCCGAATTGAAGTACAGGCCCGAGGCCGCCGCCGACGCGCTCTGGTCGAAGCTCAGGCCCGTGGTCTTGCGGCCCCCGGGAACGAAATAGCCCTGGTAGTCCTCGATGGTGATGTCCATCGCGTAGTCGTTGGTGGGCACTACGCTGGAAGTATCAGCCAGCGTGTTAACGGATTTGGTGTCCCCCACCTTGCTGAAATTGCCGGAGCCGTTGGGGTCCATGTTGTAGTTGGTGCCGTTGAACGCGTCCAGCGCCCCCAGCCGCACGCGGCCGTCCCGCGGCAGGCCCTTGACCACAAACAGCGTGTCGTCCTTCTTGTCCTTGACGAAGGTCCGGAAGCTTGCCAGCGGCGTGATGTAGTCCTTGGGGTCAAACGGCGGAACCACCACGTTGCGCAGTACTTTCCGGTCATCGCTGGCCGTGACCAGGGGCGCTGCGACAGCGGTGATGGCAACGCTGGCGGCTATGACGGCAGCCGCGGTGCCAAGCCTGCGGATCCTGGCGCGCTGGGCAGTGCCGGCGTCGCCTTGGGGGCGGTTGACGGACACCTTCCGCGTGTCGCTGCGGCGCAGCGCATCCCGGCGGAACGTGGCCCACGCGATCGCGATGACCGTCAGGCCAATGCCCCGCTCCACCGTCAGGAACGCGGCGTTGGTGCTGAAGGCAATTCCTGTGACAAAGAGGGCCAGCACCGGGAGCAGCGGCCAATAGGGAGCCTTGGCCCGCCAGGTGAGGATTCCTGCCACCAATGCGGTGAGAAGGGAACTGAGGAACGGGACAATGAGCACTCCCCCGGCGGTCCCCACCGGAACACCGACAGTCAGCATGTCTTTCCAGGCGAATACCACACCCAGGAGCAGAGTCCGCAGGGAGTCCAGGCTGGGGACGAAGCCCGCTATGGCCGCGTCCGGCACAGCCAGCACGGTTCCCAGTACAAGATAGGCGCCCAGCGCCAGAGCGGACGTGATCAGCAGGCCAAGCCGGAGGTGGGCGTTGGCGGCTGCGAGGCCGAGGCCGAGGATGATGCCGCCCATCCCGGAAATGAGATAGTAGGCGTCCCCGCCGAAGCTGAGGCTGAAGCCCAGCACCCCCAGCCCGAGCAGGATGGTGAGCGCACCGGCGTCGACCATAAAGTGCCAGGCCGGCTGGCCGTCCGCGAACGCTGACTCCTGCCCTTGCTGCTGGCGTTGTCGCTGTTGCTGCCGGGATGCCCGGGGGCGGAGGTCGGATGCGGAGCTCATGCGGCCGCCTTTCTCAGGACGATGGCGAGGTCGGCGAGGTCGCCCAGGGTCAGCACGGTCAGGTCGGCAATGTTGGCCCGCGACGGCGCAGCCCCGGTCTGCAGCCGCACCGCGAGGCTTCGGACGCCGGGCGCGACCGAAGCGGAGGCGGAACGGAGCTGGGTAGGCGTGACGTTGCTTCCCACTACGAAGAAAACCACCGAGGCGTTGGGAACGATGTCCGCGAGGGACCGGGCAAGGTCGACGGCGGTGCGGCGCATGGGTGCCCCGACGATCCTGGTCATGTCGTCCAGCATGTTGCGCCCGGTTTCACAGCGCAGCGGACCCTTCTGGGTCAGGACGTCCAGCTCCCGCTGCTCCCTGATGGCCTGTCGGCCGATCGAGGCGGCGGCCGAGATGGCCATCTCGAACTCCTGTTCGGAGGCGTACTCGTCCGTGTTGATGGACAGCGAAATGGCCAGGTGGGCGCGGCGGGTTTCCTCGAACTGACGGACCATCAGCTTGTTGGTCCGGGCCGTTGTCTTCCAATGGATGTGCCGCCGGTCATCCCCCGGCACGTAGTCCCGCAGCGCGTGGAACGACACGTCCGCACTGGACAGGTCCGTGGTGGGCATGCCTTCAAGGTCGCGGATGAAGCCTGCGGCCGAACCTGCGAGGGCGACGGTCCTGGGATGGACGTAGAGGTCCTCCGGCTCGGTCCACAGCACCTGGCGGCGCAGCAGGTGCAGCGGGTCGGCCCGGACGGAGCGGACCGGGCCCACCACGATGACGGCGCGGCGGGCGGTGGGGATGGTGAAGAGGTCCTCGTGGACCTGCTGGGGCTTCATCCGGGGAAGGTGGAAGACGGCCGTGGCGGCACCGACGGGCAGCTCGAGGGCTGCGGGCAGCAGCGGACGGGCGGAGGTGTTGGAGACCGCGATGCTTCCCACGGCGCTGTCGCCCACGGCGACGCGGGTCCGGGCGAGGTCCAGGACCACGCCGTAGGATGACCGGCCCAGGATGAAGCCGACCGCGATCGCAAAAAGCACAAACGCCGCGATCGCCGCCGCCTT
>JBKKDH010000311.1:0-4816 GCA_046708445.1 Arthrobacter sp. | reverse complement strand
CCCGCGAAGCGATGCCGATCACAAGGCCGGCCGCCAGGAGCACGCAGCCCGCAACCGCGGTTCCCGAGGTCCAGGACTGGAAGCTGCTGGACGCCGCCGCCACGAACGCGTCCTTGAACATGTCGGCCACCTCATTTCCGCTGGCCGTCCCTGCGACGGCGTCACGTGCCAGTTGTGAGCCGAAGGTCCACAAGGCAGCCAGGAAGAGCGCCCCGACGCCAACACTGAAAAACACGGTCCAGCGCCGGCGAGCCGACACCACAGCGAGGGCCAGGGCGATTCCCGCGCCGATAGCCAGCGAATAGCCCAGCGGGGCGTAAGCGGACGTGCGCTCGACCCACTGGCGCTGATCCGGCTGTCCAACGTCGATCAGGGTCTGCTCCGGTGCTTCCAGCGTCAGTCCGGTGGTGCGGGAAAGCTCCTCGACAGCCAGGGCAACCAGGGGTGCCACATCCAGCGTGAGCGACGTGGAAGTTTCCTCCTCGGCGGGCAGGGACGCGGCGGCAGCAAAGCTCAGCCGATGGCTCTTCCTGAGCGGCTCTTCCCAGGCTGCCGGGTAACCGGGCAGCCCGGTCAGGGAGCCGGCTGCCGCTTCCGCCACCGGCTGGACGAGGCCTGCCAACGCGTCCGGGTTGGAGCTTGTGTCGATGGTTCCCACTGCGGCGGCAGCGAGCCGCTGCTGGAAGTCTGCGTCCTGTCCAAGCGGAGCTGCCAGCGCCACAAAGCCGTCCTCCTGCACCACGTTGCGGTCAACCCAGATTGCGGGGACTGCCACGGCGGACAGCAGGACGCCGAGGATGACGGCCACGGCTGAAACGAAGGTGCGCAAAGCTGGTCCTAACTGGTTGGCGGCTGAGGGGCCATCCTATGCGTGAAGCCTGGATAAAGAATGTCCGCCTTGGGTGGTAGAGCTTATGGATAAGGTTGAATGACAGCCGCCATTCAAACACGAACCGCCAACTGCCGAACAAAGGACCACGATGCCGCCAGCCACAGCTTCCCTGGGCAGCGCGCATGTCTGAACAGGCTGCCGTGCCGGGCACCGCTGCCAGCACGCTGCCTGCCACTGCCGCTGAAACCAGCCCCGATAATCCCTGGCCTTTGCAGCTGCTGTCCCAGAAACTCAAGGCGCATATCGACCGGACGCCGTCGGCATGGGTCGAAGGCCAGGTCATTGAAATGAACCGTAGGGGCGGCAATGCCTATCTGACCCTCCGCGACGTGGACGCGGAGGTTTCGTTGCCGGCGTCGGTCTGGACGAAGGTGCTGGACCGCCAGAACATGCCCCTGGAACGGGGGTCCCGGGTCGTCGCCCTCCTGAAGCCGGAGTTTTGGCTGAAGACCGGCCGTATCAATATGCAGGTCAGGGATATCCGGCCGGTAGGACTGGGCGATCTGCTGGCGCGGATCGAACGACTGCGCCAGGCCCTCTCGGCCGAGGGCCTTTTTGCGGACTCAAGGAAGAAGCCCCTGCCGCTGCTGCCCCACCGCATCGGCCTCATCACCGGGCGCGATTCCGACGCGAAGAAGGACGTCCTGCAGAACGCAGGGCTCCGTTGGCCGGCCGTTGAGTTTGAGATCCGTGAGGTTGCCGTCCAGGGCAACACCGCCGTGTCGCAGATCGTCCGGGCACTGCGCGAACTTGACGCCCGTCCCGACGTTGACGTCATTGTCATCGCCAGGGGCGGCGGGGCGCTGGAGGACCTCCTTCCATTCAACAGCGAAGAGCTGATCCGCGCCGTCGCCGCCGCGGTGACGCCGGTGGTCAGCGCCATCGGCCACGAGGCGGACAGGCCACTGCTTGACGATGTCGCCGACCTGCGGGCTTCAACGCCCACCGACGCTGCCAAGCGGATCGTCCCGGATGTCGCGGAGGAACTGGCAGGAGTCCGCCAGGCCAGGGAACAGCTCCGCCGCTGCATCGGCCGGCTGGTGGACCGGGAGACGGACAGGCTGCACGCCCTGCAGTCCCGCCCTGTGCTGTCCGCACCTGAGACCATGGTGACAGGCCGCTCGGAAGAGATTGAGCGCCTGCTGCGCAGGTCCTCCGCGGCGGTCAGCTCGCTGGTGGTGCGGGCCGCCGACCAGCTGGTCCACCTGCAGGCCCAGGTGCGGGCACTTTCACCGCAAAAAACCCTCGACCGCGGCTACGCCGTGGTGGAACTTGCCAACGGCCGGCCTGCCCGGGCCACCGAAGCTTCCGGCCACGCCGTGGTCCGTGACCCGTCGGAAGCACCATCCGGGACAGCGTTGTCGGTGCGGGTCGCCCACGGCCTGTTTGGGGCCACATCCACAGGAAAACTTCAACAAGGAGAAGCACATGCCTGATACAAAGTCCGATCCGGAAATCGAAGCGCTGAGCTACGAGGAGGCGCGCGAGCAGCTTATCGGCGTCGTGGGCAAGCTGGAGGCCGGAGGCGCAAGCCTCGAGGAATCCCTGGCCCTCTGGGAACGCGGCGAAGCCTTGGCGAAGCGCTGCGAGGAATGGCTCGAAGGTGCCCGGAAGCGTTTGGCTGCTTCCAGGGACCAGCCACTCTAGGAGGCGTGGGCCGGAAACCCTTCTGCTCAAGGCCTTCCGACGCAAGACTTTCCGACGCAAGCCCCCTCAGGTTCAGGACCTTTCGACGAGCTCCCGCTCCACCCCGACATCGAAATCCGCCTTGGGCCACTCCAGCTGCAGGTCAGTCAGCGCGCCAAGGACCAGCTGCTGGACAGCGATCCTGGCAAACCACTTTTTGTTGGCCGGGACCACGTGCCACGGCGCATCCTCGGTGTTGGTGTTGTCGATGGCAACCTGATAAGCCGTCATGTAGTCGTCCCAGAAGGCACGCTCAGTCAGGTCTCCCCGGCTGTACTTCCAGTGTTTGGCCGGGTCTTCCAAACGGGCCAGGAGCCGTGCTTTCTGTTCGTCCTTGCTGATGTTGAGCATCACCTTGACGATTTTGGTCCCGGAATCCGTCAGCCTGGCCTCAAATTCGTTGATGGCCGAGTACCGGCGCTTCAGTTCCTCCGGAGCCGCCCAGCCATGGACCCGGTGGATCAGGACGTCCTCATAATGGGAACGGTCGAAAACGCCCACCATGCCCGCCGCCGGAACTTCCCTTTCGATCCGCCAGAGGAAGTCGTAGGACTTCTCCTCCTCCGTGGGGGCCTTGAACGCCTTGAACTGGACCCCCTGCGGATCCATGGCGGCCATGACGTGCTTGACGATACCGCCCTTGCCCGCGGTATCCATGGCCTGCAGGATCAGGAGAATCCGCTTCATCCCGCCGAAGCGGGACTCCGCGAACAGCTTCTCCTGCAGTTCAGCCAGTTTGCCGTCCAGGTCAGCGAGGAGTGCTTTGCCGTCTGCCTTGTTGCCGGTGAAGCCGGGAGTGGAGTCGGGGTCGACGTCCGCCAGGACGAAGTCGCCCCCAACCTTCAGCGTCTGCAAGGGGTGCTGTTCGAACTCAACCAAGCTGGCCATGGGGATCCTTCGTCCGCAGTTCACGCGCGGGATGGACGCGTGAGGACAGGCTAGTTCCCTTGATACCTGCTTAGGAAGTCCCCCATGCGCCCCACGGCCTCTTCGATGTCCTTGACGTTGGGCAGCGTGACCATCCGGAAGTGGTCCGGACTCACCCAGTTGAAGGCACGGCCATGCGAAACCAGGATCTTCTGCTCTTTCAGGAGGTCCAGGACAAATTTCTCGTCGTCCCGGATGTGGTAGACCTCCGGGTCCAGCCGCGGGAACAGGTAGAGCGCGCCCCTGGCCTGTTGTGTGCTGACTCCCGGAATGGCGTTGAGCATGTCGTACGCCTTGTTGCGCTGCTCCAGCAGCCTCCCGCCGGGAAGGATGAGGTCGTTGATGCTCTGGTAGCCGCCGAGCGCCGTCTGGATTGCGTGCTGTGCGGGCACGTTGGCGCACAGCCGCATGTTGGCGAGCAGGTTGATGCCCTCCAGGTAATCCGAGGCATCCTTCTTGGGCCCAGAGATGGCCATCCAGCCCGCGCGGTAACCGCATACCCGGTAGGCCTTGGAGAGTCCGCTGAAGGTGAGGCAGAGGACGTCGTCGCCGGTCAGCCCTGCCAGGTTTACGTGGACCGCGTCCTCGTACAGGATCTTTTCGTAAATTTCATCCGCGAAAAGGACCAGCCCGTGCTTCTCGGCCAGGGCCACGATCTTCTTCAGCGTCCCTTCGGGATAGACGGCGCCAGTTGGATTGTTCGGGTTGATCACCACAATGCCCTTGGTGCGGGGCGTGATCTTGGCTTCCATGTCCTCAAGGTCGGGCTGCCAGCCTGACTCCTCGTCGCACAGATAGTGGACCGGCTTGCCGCTGGCCAGGGCCACGGAAGCAGTCCATAGCGGGTAGTCGGGCGTGGGAATCAGGACCTCGTCACCGTCGTCCAGCAAAGCCATCAGGGACATGGTGATGAGTTCGCTGACGCCGTTGCCCAGGTAAATATCGTCCACATGGATGTTCTGGATGCCGCGGGTCTGATAGTACTGCGAGACCGCGGTCCGGGCCGAAAAAATGCCGCGGGAGTCGCTGTATCCCTGGGCGTGCGGCAGGTGGCGGATCATGTCCACCAAAATCGCGTCCGGGGCTTCAAATCCAAACGGCGCGGGATTTCCGATGTTCAGTTTGAGGATCCGGTGACCCTCCGCCTCCATCTGCTGGGCGGCCTGAAGAATCGGTCCACGGATGTCGTAAAGGACGTTATGAAGCTTGGTGGACTGCCTGAATTCTGCCATCCATCAAATATGCCACAGGAAGGATGTACTTCCGTTGAGACCTCCGACACGTACGACGGCGGCTGCCGGACTCAGGAAG
>JBKKDH010000310.1:0-17404 GCA_046708445.1 Arthrobacter sp. | reverse complement strand
GATGACGACATTAAATGCGAGCTACTTGGGCTGAGTGACAACGGAGTTCTGACGGATCAGCGGAGCAGCTCCACGTCTGACACCATTTCGATGTGGGCCAGCATGGCCTCCGCCGCGCCGTCCGGGTCCTGCGCCCGGATCGCGTCGGCGATTTTTCGGTGCGAAGCCAGCGACTGTTCGGGCCGGCCCGGCTGGCCCAGGGATTCCATCCTGGTTTCCAGGATCATTTCCGCGATGAACGCCATCAGCTGGGCCAGAACGGCTGAATGCGCCGCTCCCGTCACGGCCTGATGGAACAGTTCGTCGCCGTGCGTTCCGCGGTCTCCCTCGCCGATTTCTCCGGCCATGACCTCCAGCGCGGCGTCGATCGCCGCCAGGTCTTCCTCCGTGCGCCGTTCCGCCGCCAGCGCGGCCAGCTTAACTTCCAGGGTGCTTCGGGCCTCGACGATTTCCGGCAGCCGGCTCTGGTGTTCGCGCAACCCCTTGATAACTGATGCCACGCTCGGCCGCCGTGCCAGGACGGCGCCGGTTCCGTGCTGCACGTCGATCACGCCCAGCACCTCAAGGGCCACCAGCGCCTGGGCCAGCGTTGCCCGGGAGACGCCCAGCCGCTCCGCCAGGTCGCGCTCGGCCGGCAACAGGTCTCCGGGTCCCAATTGGGCCGATTCGATGTACGCAAGGATCTGTTCCACCAGCTGTTCGTAGAGCCGTGGCCGCGTCACCCGCTCCAGCCCGAGCCGCGCTGTTTTCTCCACAAAAGCCTCACTACGTCGTCGATTTCTCCCAGAATACACTGCAGGCGTATTGACAGATTGACTCAGTGTCTAGGAGGCTAGTCCAGTGAGCCAGTTACTCACATCACATTCTTTAGACCCTAGGAGGACCAACGATGTCCGCTCCTGTCTTATCGATCATCATCCTGGCGGCGATGTTCCTGCTCGCCACTGTCCTGCCCCTGAACATGGGCGCGCTCGCCTTCGTGGGGGCCTTCCTGTTGGGAAGCGTGGTCCTGGGGATGTCCACGAACGACATCCTGGCCAACTTCCCCGGCGGCCTGTTCCTGACCATCGTGGGCGTGACCTACCTGTTCGCGATAGCCCAGAACAACGGCACCATCGACCTGCTGGTCCGCGGCGCCGTCAAAATGGTCGGAAGCCGCGTTGCCCTGATTCCCTGGGTCATGTTCGCCATCACCGCCGTCATCACGTCGGTGGGCGCACTGTCTCCCGCCGCCGTCGCCATCATTGCCCCGATCGCCCTGAGCTTTGCCGGGAAGTACAAGATCAGCCCGCTGCTGATGGGCATGATGGTCATCCACGGCGCCCAGGCCGGCGGCTTCTCGCCGATTGCTGTCTACGGTGTCACGGTCAACGGCATCCTGGCCAAGACTGACCTTGATTTCAGCCCCACGGCGCTCTTCCTGAGCAGCCTGGCCTTCAACCTCGTCATCGCGCTCGTTCTCTTTATCGTCCTGGGCGGCCGGGCCCTTCTGTCCTCCCGCGTCAGCCACTTCGTGGAGCAGGCTGCCGAAGCCCGGCTGGCCGTCAGCGTGGGGGCCAAGGCAGGAGAGGTTCCGTTCAAGGGCTTCGGTTCCGGCATGTACGGCCCCCGGGACCCTGCCGGCGACGGCGTCGCAGCCACCAAGGAACGGTCCGAGCGGATCCCGCAGCTGGTGACCATCGCCGGCCTGGTCGCACTCGCCGTCATCGCCCTCGGATTCAAGGTGGACGTCGGCTTTGTGTCCATCACCATCGCCATTGTGCTGGCACTGGTCTCTCCGAAAGCCCAGAAGGGCGCCATCAACAAGATCAGCTGGTCAACAGTGCTCCTGATCTGCGGCATGCTCACCTTCGTCGGCGTGCTGGAGGAAGCCGGAACCATCGAGTTTGTCTCCAACGGCGTGGCTAACATGGGCATGCCCCTGGTCGCGGCCCTCCTCATCTGCTACATCGGCGCGGTCGTGTCGGCCTTCGCGTCGTCCACCGCCATCCTCGCCGCCCTCATTCCGCTGGCCGTGCCGTTCCTCTCCACGGGTGAGATCGGCGCCGTCGGCGTGATCTGTGCGCTCGCCGTCGCCGCCACGATCGTGGACGTTTCACCGTTCTCCACCAACGGGGCCCTGGTCCTGGCCAACGCGCCCGAAGGCGTGGACAAGGACAGGTTCTACAAACAGATCCTCGGCTACAGCGGGATTGTCATTGTGGCCGGACCGCTGCTCGCGTGGCTGGCCCTGGTGGTGCCCGGATGGCTGTAGGCCCCGCACACAGCCACTTGCCCCGAGCCATCCACCTCCGCAAAGGAAACCAGCCAATGAGCACCACAAACGAAGACCGCAGGAGCGGCCCACTCTTCGGGCATCTCGTGGTGGACCTGAGCCGGGCGCTGGCCGGACCGCACGCCGCGATGATGCTGGCCGACCTTGGCGCCCGCGTCATCAAAGTGGAGAACCCGGGTACCGGGGACGACACCCGCGGCTGGGGACCGCCGTTCGTCGGCCCCGAGGACGATCTTCAGTCCACCTACTTCATGTCCTGCAACCGCAACAAGGAATCCATCAGCCTTGACCTGAAAAGCGATGACGGCAAGGAGGTGCTCCGCAGCCTGCTGGAACGTGCCGACGTCGTGATCGAAAACTTCCGCCCAGGTGTGATGGACCGGCTGGGCTTCTCCACGGCGGCCATGCACGAAGTCAATCCCCGCCTGGTGATCCTCTCGATCACCGGATTCGGGCACGACGGTCCCGAGTCCCAGCGCAGCGGCTATGACCAGATCCTCCAGGGTGAAGCCGGGCTGATGTCGCTGACGGGCTCCGGACCGGACGACCCCCAGCGTGTGGGCGTGCCCATCGCAGACCTGCTGTCCGGCATGAACGGAGCCTTCGGTGTGCTCGCGGCGCTGGTGGAACGGGACAGGACCGGCCGCGGCCAGATCGTGCGCACCTCGCTGCTGGCGTCACTGATCGGCGTCCACGCCTTCCAGGGGACGCGCACCACCGTGGCCGGCGAAGTGCCGCAGGCGCAGGGCAACCACCACCCGTCCATCGCACCCTACGGGTTGTTCGCTTGCGGCGACGGCAGCGTGCAGATCAGCGTGGGCAGCGAGAAGCTGTGGGCTTCCTTCGCCGCGGCCTTCGGCCTGGATCCCGCCGCACCGGGATTTGCCAGCAACGCCGAAAGGGTGCGGAACCGCGCCGCGGTGATTGCCGCCGTCGAACGTGTTTTTGCCGGCTACGGTTCGGCGGAACTACTGGCGAAACTGAACGACGCCGGGATCCCGGCCGGGAAGGTGCGCTCGCTGGACGAGGTGTACGCCTGGGAGCAGGTGGCTTCGCAGGGGCTGGTGGTTGATGTTGAGCATCCGCTGCTGGGCAAGGTCAGCCTGCCCGGGCCGCCGTTGCGGTTCTTCGCGCCCGGCGACACGGCAGAGACCACTGTGACTGCCCACGGCGCTCCGCCCCTGCTGAACGCGGACGGGCGGAGCATCCGTGAGTGGCTGGGTATGGCTGCGTCCGTCGCGGGGGTGAAATAGCATGCCGACGACGGAAAAAGTCCGCCACCTGAACGCGGCAGAGCTGCTGGACGCCGTTGTTGATCCGGGTACGTTCGTCTCCTGGGACACGCCGGTGCAGGAACTGCAGGCCAACGGGGACTATGCCAGGGACCTGGCCAGGGCGCGGGAACGGAGCGGGACGGACGAATCGGTCATCACCGGATCCGGCCTGATCCGCGGACACCGGGTGGCGGTCATCGTCAGCGAGTTTTCCTTCCTGGCCGGATCGATCGGCCACGCCGCGGCGCAGCGGATCGTGGCGGCCGTGGAGCGGGCCACCGCCGAGGGCCTGCCGCTGCTGGCCGGACCCGCCTCCGGCGGTACCCGCATGCAGGAGGGGACCCTGGCGTTCCTGTCCATGGTTAAGATCACCGGGGCGGTGCGTGCCCACCGGCAGGCCGGGCTGCCTTATCTGGTCTATCTCCGGCACCCCACGACCGGGGGGGTGATGGCCTCCTGGGGCTCGTTGGGCCATATCAATGTGGCCGAACCGGGGGCATTACTCGGCTTCCTGGGGCCCCGCGTCTATGAGGCCCTTTACGGCGAGGCATTTCCCGACGGCGTCCAGGTGGCCGAGAACCTGTTCAGCAAGGGCCTGATCGATGCGGTGGTGGAGCCGTCTGAGCTTGCTGACATCATCGGGCGGGCGCTGGACATCCTGGCCGTGAAACCCGTGGCCGGGCCGGTCTCCCGACCGGCCACCCTCGCGGTCCGGCCCGCCGCCGTGGACGCCTGGACGTCCATCGGCATTTCACGCCAGCCGCGCCGCCCGGACCTGCGCCAGCTCCTGCGGTACGGCGCCGACGACGCATTGCCCCTGAACGGCACCGGCCAGGGCGAAAAGGATCCTGGCCTCCTGCTGGCGCTCGCCCGCTTCGGTAGCCAGTCCTGCATCGTCCTGGGCCACGCCCGGCCGCTGCGCAAGGACGCCGCGGGAATGGGTCCAGGTTCGCTGCGGGAGGCGCGGAGGGGCATGAAGCTGGCAGAGGAACTGCGCCTGCCGTTGCTGACCGTGATCGATACGGCTGGCGCGGCCTTGTCGCAGGAAGCGGAGGAAGGCGGCCTGGCCGGGGAAATCGCGCGGTCCCTGCACGAACTGATCGGGCTGGAATCGCCGTCGGTTTCGGTGCTGCTGGGTCAGGGCGCGGGAGGTGGCGCGCTGGCCCTGCTCCCGGCGGACAGGACCATCGCCGCCCAGCACAGCTGGCTCTCGCCGCTGCCGCCGGAGGGCGCCAGCGCGATTGTGCACCGAACCACGGAGTTTGCGCCGCAGATGGCCGATGCCCAGGGCGTGAACGTCGCGGCTCTCTACGCCAACGGCCTGGTGGACCACATTGTGGATGAACGTGACGATGCGTCGCTGGAGCCCAGGGAGTTCTGCGCCCGGATGGCGCAGGCCATCGAATACGAGCTCGGCACCCTTGCCGGGATCCCCGTGGCCGAACTGCTGGCGGCCCGTGCCCGCAAGTACAGGGAGCTCGGCGGGTAGGCAGGCGTTGGTCGGAGGGTCTTGTTCGGAGGTCCTGCGCGGCATCCTAGGTCGTGGCGATCCGCTTCGCCTGTTCGCGTTCCGTAGCGCTCAGCACCGCTGCGTGGCTGTCCTGCAGGGACCAGTTCGTTCTCACTCCGTCCGGACCGGTCAGGGTGCCCGAATCCAGGGCCTTGTCTATTCGACGGCGGACTTCGCCTTCCCGCGCCGGTTCAACGGCGAAGACGATCCGCAGGTCCACCGTGCCACCGTTCCGCTCAGGGCTGGTGTGGTGCGGGGCCAGCGGGCAGGGCGGTTCGTGGTCCCAGCTTCCGCACAGCTCCAGGGTGATGGCGGCGCCGGGTGCTCCCGGGTCGGCGTCCGGGTCCATCCGCACGGAGGCCGCGTGCACGTAGTGTCCTCGCATGCAGCCATTGTCCCAGCAGGTTACGGTTCGGGTTTCCTCGCCGGGGCAGCAGAAAGGCCTCCGTGGGGAGGCCTTTCTTCGGGAAGTTCCGGCCGTGCGGGTCAGACTCTCTCGTGGGTGCGGTCAGTAGCCGGGTCCTGAGCTGCGGGTGTCTTCCGGCGAATCGGGAAGGCCCAGAACTTGAAGTCCTGCGCTGTGTAATGCGGCTCGGGACGGTCCGGCGGTGTTTCCTGGCGCGCTTCGGGTTTCCGGTCGGCTTCCTTCTTGTAGCCCCACCCGAAATCCTTGCTCGATGAATAGCACATCACAGACCTCCTTATAGTGACTGCCCTTTAATCGTCCTCCGGTCGGAGCCTCCAGTCGACCCTATTCACCGGCTATTCCAGTCCGCGGGGGGACTAGCGGCGGAGGATGTCGTCGGCCTCTTGGGGATTGTGGAACTCGCAAGGCCCGTGGTGCCGGAGCGGCAGCAGGCACGTCCGGCCGGTCGCCAGATGGACGTTGGCGCAGCGGCCTGCGCGGGCCAGGTCTTCCCGGACATGGACGTTGCTCAGGTCCGACCTGACCGTGCCTGATTCCCAGGCGCCGGTGAATAGGTGCTCAGCGTTCATGTCCATTGCAGCTCCTCGTTGAGTGCTTGCCGTCGCCGATCGCGGCTGATGGGTGAGACCGTCCCCCTATTCTGCTCCTGTCCGGTTACCAATGGGTTACGCGCGCGTCAGTTTTTTTCGGCGCATGAGGGCGGCGCATCTGAAGCCGCCTGGGTGGGTCCCTCTTAGAACCCCAGTTGTGCCGCCACCTGAAGGAGCAGCCGTTCGGAGCCCGCGGGCCCCACCAGCTGGATGCCCATCGGCAGGCCCTGTCCCGGGCCGCCTCCTGTCCAATGCACGGGGATGGTGATGGCCGGCAAACCGCAGACGTTGATCATGGAGGACCAGGGCGCGTATTCGCACTGTTTGCGGTAGTCGCCGTCGGCGTCTCCCGCCCATTCGGCGGCGGGCCAACGGTCGTCCCCGTGGGACGCGCCGGTGAACCAGCCCACCGGACGAGGTGTCTGCGCCAGCGTAGGCATCAGCATCAGGTCCCACTGTCCGTACTGGGTGATGGTGTCGCGTTGGAACTGCCGGAGGAATGCCAGGGCTTCGTTAAGCTTGGCGGCGCTGCGCTGCTGCGCCCGCCGCCGGAACGTCCGGGTGAGCGGTGCCAGCAATGCCTCGCGGTGGGGACTGATCCTGGCGGTGCCGACGGCGGCCGTCCAGGCGGTGGTGAACGCGTCGGGGTAGCGGTTGTCATAGCGGACTGCAGCTTCCGAGATACGGTGTCCGGCACGCTCGAGTAGCTCGGTACCCGCCCGCAGCGCGTCCAGGGCTTCAGGTTCGGGGGTGAACGGGAAGGTGGTGGACCAGGGGCTGTCCAGCGTCACGCCGATGCGCAGCGGGCCGGGTTCGTGGCTGACCGCCCCAGTGTAGGTCTCTCCCGGAGTGGCCGCCAGAGCGTCCATCATCAGTGCCGCGTCCGCCGCACTGTGTGCCAGCGGGCCTGCCGCCACCAGCCGGGCAGGGTCGCCGGAACTCTCGCCGGAGGCCACCACGCCGCGGCCAGGTTTCAGGCCCAGCACTCCGCAGGCCGCCGCCGGGATGCGGACTGAACCGCCGCCGTCGGTCCCGGGCGCGAACGGAAGCAGCCTCGCGGCCACCGCGGCAGCGCTGCCTCCCGAAGAACCGCCGGAACTCCGGCTGGGGGCATGCGGATTGCGCGACGGCGGGGCGATGCGGTTCTCGCTGTAAGCCGTCAGTCCGAATTCCGGAACCTGGGTCTTGCCCAGGGACACGACGCCGGCCGCCTTCAGCTCAGTAACCAGGGCGCCGTCTATCAGCGCCGGTTTATGGTCCAGGGCGGCGCTGCCGTGGGTGGTCACCACACCGGCCACGTCGGTCAGGTCCTTGAACCCGACCGGCATCCCGTGGAGCAGCGGCAAGCCTTCGCCGGCCCGGACCCCGGATTCTGACGCGGACGACCCGCGCCGGAGCCGCGCGAACGTGGTGTCGGCGGCGTCGGCGTCGGCCATTGCCTGCTCGCCCGTCACGGTGATGAAGGCGCCCAGGAGCCGGTTGCCGGACTCGATCCGGGCCAGGTAGTGCGCAGTTGTTTCCCGCGCCGAGAGTTCACCGGACCGCAGGCTGTCCCGCAGCTCGACGGCGGACAGCTCGTGGATTTCAGCCAAGGAAGCGTGGCTCCAGGCGCTCCTCGGAGGCGGCCGTGGAACCAGAACCGTCGGTCTCCGCGGTGACGATGTACGCACCTTTGCCGCGGACTTCGGTGACCGCCTCCACCAGTTCCGTGCCGTGATAGACCAGGCCCACGCCGTCGTCCGTGCAGTGTGTTTCCCCGAGTGTCCCATCCGCCACGAGGCGGTGTACGAGCGGCCGCCGCCTTTCCTCGGAGTCGTAATGGACACCGTTGGCGTAGGGGAGGAAGGCCAGGCCGTTGGTCACTGCCCGCAGCTCCGGTCCAAAGGAGTCGGTGGTGCCGCCCCGGTACCAGCAGATGGACCCGGCCGAAACCCCCGCCAGTACCACGCCATGCTGCCATGCCCGGTGCAGGATTCCGTCCAGCCCGTGGGCGCGCCAGACCGCCAGCAGGTTCACCACGGAACCCCCGCCCACCCACACCACGTCCTGCTCGAGGAGGTGCGCCTCAGGATCCGGGTGGTTGGGCATGGTGAAGAGATTGAGGTGGCTGAAGTCGAATCCGGCGACCCGCGCGGCCTCGTCGATTTCCGCGCTGAACCAGCGTTGGTCGCCTGAGGCCGTGCCCAGGTACGTCACCCGCGGTGGCCGCCCGCTGACCCCGGAAAGATCGACGGCGTGGTGCATCAGGCGGGCAAACTCCAAGCGGGTCCGGACTCCGGGTTTGAAGCCTCCAGAGGTGGCCAGGATGGTGGGCTGTTCAGCGGGCAAGGATCCTCCTACAGGTCAGCAACAGCGTAACTTGTCCCTGGTTTCGGGAACGGGGTGAGCGGGTGGCGCTAGGCTGGAAGCAGACCCGTGATTCTCCGAAAGAGGACTTCCATGAGCGATTTCGATTCCGTGCCAGTCAACGACGTCCCGGCGGACGCCGTGATTCTGGACGTCCGCGAGGACTACGAGTGGGTGGCCGGACACGCTGAGGACGCCATCCACATCCCCCTCGACCAGCTCCCGTCGCGGCTCGGTGAACTTGATCCGGACGAGGACCTGTTCGTGATCTGCCGCACCGGCGGGCGTTCCTTCCGTGCGGCCCAGTGGCTGACCGGCCAGGGCTACACCGCCATCAACGTGGCAGGCGGAATGGACCAGTGGCTTGAGTCCGGCAGGCCGCTCGTCTCGGACAACGGCCTGAAGCCCCTGGTCCTCTAGCCTGCCGGGATCCTGGTTTCGCCCATTCATAACCCCTAAGGAATATTCGATGCCCGCGTCCCCCGTCACGTATACCTTCCTCGGGCCGGAAGGTACCTTCACCGAGGCGGCGTTGATGCAGGTTCCCGGCGCTCGGACGGCAAACCGCATCCCCGCGTCCAACGTGAACGCAGCGTTGGACAAGGTGCGGGAGGGCTCCGCCGATGCCGCTATGGTCCCCATCGAAAACTCGGTGGAGGGTGGCGTGACCGCCACCCTGGATGCCATCGCCAGCGGCCAGGAATTGCGCATCATTCGAGAAGTCCTGGTGCCCATCAGCTTTGTGCTCGTGGCACGGCCCGGAGTTTCCATCTCGGAGATCCGTCGGATTTCGACGCACGGGCACGCCTGGGCACAGTGCCGGCTGTGGGTTGACGCAAATATTCCCGGTGCCGAATATGTACCGGGATCGTCCACCGCGGCTTCCGCAATGGGGCTGCTGGAGGACGGCGCACACTACGACGCCGCCATCTGCGCACCCATCGTTGCCCAGGAGCAGCCGGGGCTTTCCGTGCTGGCCGAGAACATCGGCGACAACCCCGGCGCGGTGACGCGGTTTGTCCTGGTCAGCCGGCCCGGGTCACTGCCGGAGCGGACCGGCGCGGACAAGACGACTGTGGTGGTGCCCCTCCCGGAGGACCATCCAGGCGCGCTCATGGAAATCCTGGACCAGTTCGCAACCCGCGGTGTGAACCTCAGCCGGATCGAATCCCGGCCTACCGGGCAATACCTGGGCCACTACTTCTTCAGCATTGACGCTGATGGCCACGTGGGCGACGCACGCGTGGCGGACGCTCTGGCTGGGCTCCACAGGATCAGCCCCGCAACGCGCTTCCTGGGTTCGTATGAGCGCGCTGACGCACAGAGCGCCTCCGTAGCCCCGCACACGTCCGACGAGGCCTTCCAGGCTGCCCACGAGTGGGTGGGAGCCATCCTGCACGGGGAAGCCATTTCCTCTGAAACCGCTTCCGGGGCTTCGCCCACAGCGTAGGTCCAGGTACTTCCGTGCAGTTAACACTGTGCGTATGCTTACTTGATCCACCTTGGGGGACGGCCGCTAACGAAGGGAGCGTGTCATGAGCAGCAGTACTTACATTGACGGCCAGGGAATGATTGTTAATCCCATGCCGACTGCCGTTAACCAGGACTGGGACGGCGACGATGCAGACCGCGCTGACCGCCTGCGCTTCGAAGAGGAGCAGGCCATGATCCGTGAACAGTCCGAGGCCCGCGCTGCCAAAGCTGCCGCCGAGGCCGCCAAAAAAGCCACCGCCTAGGGCGCGTCCTGGCCTAACCAGCCGCGGGCGATCAGGCCTGCGGCTGGCCTTTGACCCGGATCAGCAGGGACCGCGGCTCCACGCGCACGGTGAGCTTGGTGGCTTCCCCGGAGGTGTCGCCGTCGAGCTGTGTGGGCATCGGCTCCGGGCACTTGATGACGATCTTCCCCGACCGGTACATCGTCATAATCGGCAGGTTCCCCCGGTGCCTGAGCAGGACCTTTCCGTACATGATGATCCAGCCCAAGGCGCTCCGCGGGCTCATAACGACCACATCCAACATGCCGTCATCAATCATGGCCTGCGGAATGAAATCGATCCCCCCGGGCACCAGCCCGCAGTTGGCAAACAGGACGCTGCGGATGTTCCGGGCCTGTTCCGGGCCGTCGTCCAGGGTGATGGACACTTTCCGCCGCCGGCCGGGTAGGTGCCGCATGCCGGCCTCGGTGTAGGCGAGCCAGCCCACCGCTTTCTTGAGGCCGTCATTGGTGTCCGCAAGGATTTCGGCGTCGAGGCCGATGCCCGCGATCACCAGGAAGGCATGTTCGGAGGAGTGTCCCGTGCGGGAATTCTCGATGCCCATGCGCGCCGTGTCGATGTAGCGCTGCTGTCCGAACAACGCCGTTTTGATGCTCGCCTGAAGGTCGGTGACGTCCAGGTCCACGTTGCGTGCCAGAAGATTTCCGGTGCCCAGCGGGATGATGCCCATGGCGATATCGGTGTGCGCGAGGGACTCGGCCACCACCCGGACGGTGCCATCGCCGCCGCCCACCAGGACGACGTCGGCCTTGTAGTCCAGCGCGGCGCGGGCCTGGGTGTATCCCGGGTCCTCTGCGGTGGTCTCCAGGAAGAGGGGATCGTCCCATCCAGCGGCAAGGCAGGCCCGCTGGATGGCTGCTTTGGCCTCCGGGGCGCGTGCCTTAATGGGGTTGAGGATCACCGCGACCCGCTGATGGGTGAGACTCGCCTCATGCGCATCTTCGGCGACTGCGCTGCGGATGTGCAGGGCTTTGAGCTTGCGCACGCCCCACCAGCTGGAGACGGCGAAGGCCAGTGCCGCGGCACTCAGGAGGTAAAGCAGCCAGTCGCTCATGGTGCTCCAACAGTATCCCGGCAGGACGGTCCTCGTTCCCGCCCTTCCGCCGGCCGCGCTGCTGCCGCCGGATTCGATACTCTTGTCTGGTGATCGACGTAAAAGACCTCAGCGAAAACCCGGACAAGTTCCGTGCCAGCCAGCGCGCCCGCGGCGCGGACGAATCCGTGGTGGACGCGATCATCGCCGCGGACTCCGCCCGGCGTGCGGCCCTGATCCGGTACGAAAACCTCCGTGCCGAGCAGAACGTCTTCGGCAAGAGGGTTGCCCAGGCCAAGGGCGACGAGAAGAAGGCGCTGCTCGCGGAGGTCAAGGAGCTTGCCAACACGGTCAAGGCTGCCTCCGCCGAGGCTGACGCCGCGCAGGCCAAGCAGGACGAACTGCTGCGAGCCATCCCGAACCTCATCGAAGACGGAGTGCCCGAAGGCGGCGAGGACGACTACGTTGTGGTCAAGACCGTTGGCACGCCCCGCGAGTTCCCCGACTTTGAACCCCGGGACCACCTGGAAATCGGCGAGCTGATCGGCGCGATCGACATGGAGCGCGGCGCGAAGGTGTCCGGCTCCCGCTTCTACTTCCTGCGTGGCGTGGGTGCGCGGCTCGAGATGGCGCTGCTGCAGATGGCCATGGACCAGGCCATCGAGGCCGGGTTTGTCCCGATGATTACCCCTACCCTGGTACGCCCCGAAACCATGCAGGGCACCGGCTTCGACGTCAAGCACGACGCCGAGATCTACCGTCTCGCGGAGGACGACCTCTACCTCGTGGGAACCTCCGAGGTTGCACTGGCCGGCTACCACGCCGACGAGATCCTCGACCTCGCCGCCGGGCCAATCCGTTTCGCCGGCCAGAGCTCCTGCTACCGGCGCGAGGCCGGCTCACACGGCAAGGACACCCGCGGCATCATCCGCGTGCACCAGTTCAACAAGGTGGAGATGTTCATCTACACCACAGTTGAAGAGGCGGCCGCCGAGCATGAACGCCTGCTCGCCTGGGAAGAGGAGATGCTGGCCAAGTGCGAGATCCCGTACCGGGTGATCGACACCGCCGCCGGTGACCTTGGCATGTCTGCGGCCCGCAAGTTCGACTGCGAAGCCTGGGTCCCCACGCAGGGTGCTTACCGTGAGCTGACGTCCACCTCCAACTGCACCACCTTCCAGGCCCGCCGCCTCAACATCCGTGAGCGGGTCTTCAACGAGGAGGGCGCGCCGAAGGGAACCCGCGCGGTTGCCACCCTCAACGGCACGCTGGCCACCACCCGCTGGATCGTGGCCATCCTGGAGCACCACCAGAACGCGGACGGTTCCGTCAACGTCCCGGCGGAACTGCAGAAGTACATCGGCGGCCTGGAAGTCCTCCCGGTCCTCTGACTCCTGCTGGGCGGCAGAGGAATCCCCGTTGTCTGGTCCAATCCCCCGTTTACGCGCGGGGGATTGGACCACGCGGCGGGGATTTGTGTCTCGAGACGCCTGCAGCTTCGAGCTTTCGCCGCAGCACCTCCGGGTCAGTCACAGCTTTCCAGTCCCAACGGACCACCGTGTAGCCGAGCGCCCGCAGCCGGTCCTCGCGCTTTTTCTCGGCCAGAATGGCTTCCCGCGTGCTGCGGTCGCCCAGAAGTTCGTCGTCGAGATACTTGGCGTCACCGTCGAACTCCCCAACAACGCCGTATTCGGGCCAAAAGAAGTCGGTCCGCGCTATGAATCCTTGGAAGTCATAAAAGGAACGCTGCAGGACCGGAGCAGGGAACCCCAAAATGTGGATGAGTGCCCGGCTCCGGGACTCCCCGACTGATTCCGCCGCCTCGTCAGCCAGAGCCAGAACATCCAGGACCCGACGGCGTTTGGCAGCGGATGCGAGCCCGGCCGACGCCTGCTGCAGGTCGATCCGGGTAAGGCCTTCGCCTGCCTTGCGGCGGCTTCCCAGCACGGTGTCAGCCACAGCCACAGCCTCAGGAAGCTCCAGCCGGACAACAGAGTCCATTACGGTCTGAACGAGCGACGTCACACCGAACCCACGTGCCTGGACGATGTCGGCCTCCCAATGATGCCGGGCAATTCCATAGCCGCGAACGTCTTCCAATCCGGTAAGGCCGGTCTTCGGGTCCTTGGCGGCCCGCGTGGTGGCAGGGAGTTTGCCTGCCTTGTGCAGCGATGAGGTGATCATGTGGATGTGGTCAGGAACCCCTGGGCTGGGTAATCGCCAGACACGCAGGGCGGTCAGGTAGCAGAAGCCTGCTCCAGGATCACTGGCCGCCACCGCTGCCATTGTGGCGGCGTAGCGCTCCCAGGCTTTGAGGGCGAGCCATGCAGGCTTGCTGTAGTAGGCGCCTGCCCTGACACGGACGAGTTCGCCCTTGTTGTAGGCCCGACTCAGGCTGCGGCTGCTTCCGGTGAGGGCGCGCCTGCGGTTGGCATGGATCAGGGCAGGAGAAGGGGATTCCATGGGTCCATGTTGGGCTGTCCATTCCGGCGTAGCCAGACACGGCTGCCTGGGTGTGGATAAGTCCAGGTAAATCCCCTGCGGGTGGACTTATCCCCGTGAAAGGCGGCGGGGAATTGACCACGCGGCGGGGAATGACGGAGACCGCAGCGGCGAAAGTTAACACTCACACCGGGGATAACCCTGTGAGTATTAACGCGTTGTTCACAAGGTGCTGTGGCGTGCGTCCTAGCAGTGGTCCGCGGGCGTCTGCTCTACTGGATAAATGACAACACTGACTGAAAACACAGTCGCTGGCAACGATGACCAGCGAAACACCGACCAGCACACCACCAAGTTCATGGTTGCCCTGGACGTCGACGGCACGCTCGTGGACCACGACGGCCACATGTCCCCTGGAGTCCGCGATGCCGCCCGCGCGGTGGTTTCCAACGGCCACGACGTCCTGATCGCCACCGGGCGTTCGCTCAACGCCACGCTGCCCGTGATTGAGCAGATCGGCCTGGACCGCGGCTACGCCGTGTGCTGCAACGGCGGCGTGACCCTGCGCCTGGACCCCGCCCTCTCCGACGGGTACGAGATTATCCACAAGGCCACGTTTGATCCTGCCCCGGCTCTTCGTGCACTGCGGGAAAAGCTGCCCACCGCCAAGTACGCGTTGGAGGATGAGGACGGGAACTTCCTGTCCACCGAGCGCTTCCAGGACGCCAGCTTCGGCGTGGAGGCCGTCGGCGTGGACTTCCAGACCCTGTTGGAGTCCACTGCGGTCCGGCTCGTGGTGTTCAGCACGGAGAACACACCCGAGGAATTCTCCACCACCATCCGCCAGATCGGCCTGGCCGGTGTCACCTACTCCGTCGGCTGGACGGCCTGGCTGGACATTGCCGCCGCGGGCGTCACTAAGGCCAGCGCCCTGGAGAAGCTCCGCGGCAGGCTCGGTACACCGCAGCACCTCACCGTGGCGGTGGGGGATGGCCGGAACGACATCGAGATGCTCGGCTGGGCAGGGCGGGGTGTGGCCATGGGCCAGGCACCGGAGGAAGTCATCGCCGCCGCCGATGAAGTCACACACTCGGTGTACGACGACGGCGCCGCGCACGTGCTGCGCAGCCTCCTGTCGTAGGGGCTGCTTCCGCCCTCCAGGGGTAGAGGGCTACTTCTCGTCGGGTCCGAGGTCGGGCCCGGACACAAAGCGGACGTCGCGGGTGGTGCTGCCCTGGAGTTCCAGGACTGCGAGAATGTTGCTGCCTTGCCGGATAAGCGGCCCAGGAACGTAGAGCGTCCGCTGCGGTCCGCGGCTCCAGTAGCGGCCCAGGTTGAAGCCGTTGACATAGGCGCTGCCTTTCGTCCAGCCGTCCAGGCTGAGGTACCGGTCGCCCGGGCCGTCCGCCTCGAACCTCGCGAAGGACAGGGACGGGCCGGCAACGCCTCCGGATCCTTGCAGTTCCGTGGCCAGCGACGTGAGCGGGCCGAGGCTGTCCGGGTCCAGGTTCTCCAGGTCCAGGGGCCGGAGGTGCCAACCGTGGGCTGGGCATTTTAGGTCTACCCGCAGCTCTGGGCGCTGATGGCCCCGGAGGATCCGCGCGTCAAGGCCCGGAAAGAGCTCGACGGCGGGCGGCTGGCCGATTTCCTCGACGACGCCGCCTACCTCGTCGGGGGCAACGGGGCTCCGCTCATCCAGGGCCGCAGCCTCATCTACCGCTTCGCCGCTGCCGCGGGCCAGAAGGACCTGGGCGGCGTCCTGGCCGGCGCGTCCCGGGCCACCGTGGTGTCGCTGACCCGCGGTGCCGTGGAGCTGAGGCTGGTCCGGGTCCGTGGCACCTCCCCGGGCACGCCCGGGATACTGCGGATCGGCGGTTGGCCCGTGGATGCCCAGGCCCCGGTGGTGAGTGAAATCCGCCCACTTGCGGGCTGGGGCTCACCCCTGGACGACGCCGGAACCTGGCACCGCGAAGCCCCGCACCCGATGGGGGAGCGGCTCACGATTCCCTGGATCGGCACCCCAGCCGCGGTAGCCGACGGCGACTATGCCGCCGTCGTCGTCCTCGCCGGGAAGGGAACAACGGATGCCGCTGCCGCCGTCCGGTTTGTCGCCGACGGCGGCCCTGGTGACGGCGGCGGACGGTTCGAGTTCGCGGATGGAATCGGTGTTGATCTCGCCGCCGTCTTGGAGGGACTTACAAGCCCCTAGGCCTCCTCGAACCAGCCCCGGGAAGGATTGCTGACCTCCGGAACCGAACGGTGCAGCCCCGGCTGGGCGGCCCAGCGCACGCCGTTCGCGAGGACGCGCTGGATCTGCGGGTGGTGGTACACCGGGTATTCCTGGTCGCCAGGGCTGAAGTAGAAGATCCGGCCCTTTCCCCGGGTGAACGTGACACCGGACCGGAACACCTCGCCGCCGGCGAAGGAGCTGATGAAGATCAGGTCGTCGGGGTCCGGGATGTCGAACAGCTCGCCGTACATCTCCTGCTCAGGGATGACGATCGGGCTGTCCACACCCTCGGCGATCGGGTGCGACGGCTTGACGGTCCACACCAGCTCGCGTTCGCCGTCGTTCCGCCACGCCAGCGAGCAACTGGTGCCCAGCAGCCGGGTGAACACCTTGGCGAAGTGCCCCGAATGGAGCACGATGAGCCCCATCCCGCCAAGGACATGCCGGTGGACGCGTTCGACGACGGCGTCGCTCACCTCGTGATGGGCCATGTGTCCCCACCAGAGCAGGACGTCCGTTTCGGCGAGCACCTCCTCGTCGAGGCCGTGCTCATCGTCGGTGGCCAGGACCGCCGTCGTGATCTCAGCGTCCGGGTAGGAGGAGCGCAGGCCAGCTGCGATGGCACCGTGGATGCCGTCAGGGTAGATCTCCCCGATGTGCGACGGCTCATTGAGTGCCTCGTGGACGCCTTCGTTCCAGACCCGGATCCTCAGTTTGTCGTTCATTAGAGACGAACCTCCCTCTGTTCGCGCGCCGACAGGTAGCACGCATCGATGATTTGGGCGCGGTAGAGCGCCAGCGATCCGTCATGCTCGCCCCAGACCCCCGCACCGGCCCGAACGGTCGTCACGAAGTCCTCCACCACACCATCATGGGCCCGGCCCGCCACCACGGGCGGTACGTAATCGGCGCTTTCGCCGTTCTTTTCCGTAAACACCCGAAGCTGTCCAACGGGCGGAAATGGCGCCCCCTGGACCTTCAGTTCGGCGCCGCCGTCGGTCCCGTAGACCGTGAAGTCCAGCAGGTCGTCCGTTTCCCGGTAGGTCGCCCAACTCGCCTCGATCAGCAATGTCCCGCCACCCTCCAGCCGGAGGAACGCGGATGCAAAGTCTTCCACTTCGAACGCGTGGCTGGAAGCCAGCGCAGAGTAGGCGCTGCCGCCGCCTCGCCCCTGGGGTCCCAGTTCTGAATGTGTGGCGGCGGACACGGCCGCAACTTTCGGTTCGCCGAGCAGATGCAGGGCGTAGTCAAGGGCATGCACGCCGATATCCGCAAGCGGTCCGCCGCCTGCGAGCTCCGGGTTGGTAAACCAGCTGCCCAGGGTCGGGATGCCGGAGCGGCGCAGCCATGATGCCTTGGCGTAGTAAGGGCGGCCCACGCCGCCGGCGTCGATCACTTCCTTGAGCGCCTTGATGTCGCCGCGCCGGCGGTGGTTGAAGGCGATGTCCAGGACCCGTCCCGCCGTGCGGGCGGCGTCCACCATGGCCTGGCCTTCGACGGCG
>JBKKDH010000309.1:0-4088 GCA_046708445.1 Arthrobacter sp. | reverse complement strand
CGGCCATCACGCTTGGTGCGTGAGTCTGCAACGACGATGCGGTAATACGGTGCGCGCATCTTGCCAAAGCGCTTAAGGCGAATCTTTACGGCCACTTTTGTGGTCACTCCTGTTTCAGAAAAGGGGGTGAACCCAGCGTTCTGCACCCGTGGGGCGGGCCATACTTGAGGGTTCGAAGGACAGGATCCAGACGCGGAGAGAGGGGCCACGCAGATCGAGTACCTGTTTATTGTGCCAGATCATGGCCCGGATTTCGACTTGGGGCAGATCCGCCGGACCGCGGAGATGCTGTCAAGTTGCTCAGGATGACCAGACGTACAGCCCGGTGCGGTCGGCGTCGTCTATCCCGCTGGCCAGCTCCGCCAGCTGCTGCACGTATTTCCTGGCTTCGGCTGCCCCGAACGGCATGTCATCCTGGGCCGCCCATTTTTCGGCGACGTCGTCCAGCACATTACCCTCGCCCTCGGTCTCATAGCTCAGCAGCTCCGCGAGCGCCCGGACCATGGCGGGCGGAACACCAAGCAGTGAATCGCTGGCCACATCCACCATGGCGAGCTCATAGTCCGCTCCGCCGGCATGCACGGCCGCGCCGGCGAGGTCCCCGAGCTGTTCAATTTCGAAGTCACTGATCCCGGGAATCCGAAGGCCGGGGGTGGCGGGGGAACCGCCGTCGTCCAGGACCCCGGCACGCTTCAGTGCGGCGTCGTGGGTTGAAACAAAGATTTCGGTGAAGCCCATGGGAATCGCCCTCATTCCGTCGACGGTGCGGCTCTGGCAGGCAGCTTCAGAGCTGCCCCGGCCGTTCGGAATCAGCCTAGTACACGGCCCCGCGCGCCTCCGGTTGCCGCACCCGGCTCAGCGCACGGCGACCCTGATGTTGTTGCGCCAGGGATCCTCGAAGAGCAACTCGGCTCCGGTGTGGTGACTGGAGACGCCGGCGACCTTCAGCCGATCGGCGAGCGCGCCGACATCGTCTCCGGACGGCACCTCGATGAGCACCTCGCCCAGGCCGAGGGTATCCTTTCGGGGACCGGCGCCGCGGCTGTTCCAGACGTTCATGGCCATGTGGTGGTGGTAGCGCCCGGCGGACACAAAAAGCGCCTGGCCGTGCCAGCCAGCCGTCTTCTCGAACCCCAACGTGCCGACATAGAAGTCCTGGGCGGTGTGGACGTCGCCCACCTGGAGGTGGACATGCCCCACTCCGGCCGCCGTCCGCTGCTGGCTTTCAACGGACTCCTGCGTCAGGTGCTCCTGCAGGTAACGCTGTGGGGGCAGCGCCAGGCTGTCCATGACCACGTCGGTTCCGTTCCAGGACCAGTTCTTGCGCGGGCGGTCCCAGTAGAGCTCGATGCCATTGCCCTCCGGGGCGCTGAAGTAGAAGGCTTCACTGACCTGGTGGTCCGCACTGCCGGTGAACGAGCGGGGCTCGTACTGGGCCGCCGTCGCGACGGTGGCCGCCAGCGCCGCCTGGCCGTCAAAAAGCAGCGCCGTGTGGAACAGGCCGGCTTCTCCCCTGCCAGGAAGATTCAGTCCGGGGGCGGGAGCCAGATGCACCAGCGGCTTCCCGAGCCGGCCCAGGTACAGGCCGCCGTCCTGCTCAGCCACCACCTCAAGGCCCAGGGCGCGCTGGTAGTAGTCGGTCATGAGCCTCATATCGCCGACCTTCAGCATCACTGTGCCCATGGTGAGTTCGGCAGGTAGAAGGTCCTGGCTGGTGGATTCTGCAGTCATTGAAAACTCCCGGTCCGGTGGCCGCCGGATCTCGGAGGCCTCATACTCTTTAAATTACTTGAAGCTTCAATTTATTCCCAGTGGTTCGGTGTGTGATCTTCAACCGTCAGCGGATCAGGTCTCCCCGCAGCACGACATGCCGAAGCGCGGCGACAGTGGAGGGGACGCGCCGAGGGTCTTCCCCGCAAACCACCACGTCCGCGCTGGCGCCCTCGGAGATCCCCTCAGCACCGAGCCACGTCCGCGCGCCCCAGCAGGCTGCATCCAGGGCCGCCGCAGCAGGGAGGCCTGCCCGGTGCAGCGACAGGATTTCGTCGGCGATCCGACCGTGCCGGATGACACTGCCCGCGTCTGTCCCGGCATAAACCCGCACTCCCGCTTCGAAGGCTTCATGCACGCGCTCGTACCGTCGTTCCCACAGCGCGAGCATGTGCGCGGCGTACCGCGGGAATTTCGCTTCGGCCTGGCGGGCAATGTCCGGGAACGTGTCGATGTTGATCAGGGTCGGCACAATGGGCACGCCCTGGGCGGCGAGCCGGGGAAGGTGCCGGGGCAGCAGCCCGGTGGCGTGCTCGATGCAGTCGATGCCGGCGTCGAGCATCTGGTCCAGGGTGTCTTCGGCGAAACAGTGCGCGGTCACGCGTGCGCCCTCGTCGTGCGCCGCCTGGACGGCGTCACGGACGACGGTGTCGGGAAACGACGGCGCGAGGTCTCCGGCGTCGCGGTCAATCCAGTCCCCCACCAGCTTGACCCAGCCGTCGCCGGCCCTCGCCTGCTTCCGCACGGCCTCGACCAGGGCGTCCGGGTCCACCTCGACGGCGAAGTCCCGCAGGTAGCGCCTGGAGCGGGCAATGTGCCGCCCGGCGCGGATAAGCCTGGGCATGTCGTGCCGCTGCTGCAGCCAACGCGTGTCGCTGGCTGCGCCGGCATCGCGCACCAGCAGCGTCCCTGCGTCCCGGTCGGTACGGGCCTGTTCTTCAGCGACCGCATCCGGGACAGCGCCGCCGGGGCCCAAACCAATGTGGCAATGGGCATCAACGAACCCGGGGAGCACCCAGCCCTCCAGCACAGCATCGGGTGCAGCGGGGGGCCGGTGGAAGGTAAGGCGCCCGTCGACGGACCACAGGCCCTGACGCTCCTCGTCCGGTCCGGTAAGCACAGTTCCGCTGAATTCGATGATTCCGGCCATGGCACCAGCCTAATCCGCGGACGAGGCCCTCGAGTCACTGTCAGCAGTGCCCTCCCGGACCTGTGGTAGCTTCGTCTAGACCACACGGGGGCCCTTGCAGGGGCTGAGATCAGGCTGACGCAGCCTGCGACCGTTGAACCTGTCCGGGTAATGCCGGCGAAGGAAGTGAGTATTCATTGAGTACACAAGAAACGCGGCTGATTCCTGCCCAAAATGAGGCTGCCAAGGGAAAAGCCGGCGCTGAGACCCAGTCACTGAAATCCCACTCGTTGGCGTTCATCAGTGACGAGGCCACCGGAATCCGGGTTCCGGTAACAGAAATTGCGTTGGAACCATCGCCCAACGGCGAGGCGAACGGGCCATTCCGGACGTACCGCACGGCCGGCCCGGGCAGCGACCCGGTGGTGGGCCTGGACCCGTTCCGCTCGGAATGGATCGCGGCCCGTGGCGACACCGAGCCCTACAGCGGCCGGGAACGGAACCTGCTCGACGACGGCAAGTCTGCCGTACGCCGGGGTGCGGCCTCCGCGGAGTGGAAGGGAGCACAGCCGGTGCCCCGCCGCGCCGTCGACGGCCAAACAGTCACCCAGATGCACTACGCCAAAAAGGGTGTCATCACTCCGGAGATGCAGTTCGTTGCCATCCGCGAAAACTGCGACGTGGAGCTGGTCCGCAGCGAAGTGGCTGCCGGACGTGCCATCATTCCCAACAACATCAACCACCCCGAATCCGAACCGATGATCATCGGCAAGGCCTTTCTGGTGAAGATCAACGCCAATATCGGCAACTCCGCGGTGACCAGCTCCATCGCCGAGGAAGTCGACAAACTGCAGTGGGCCACCCAGTGGGGCGCCGATACCGTGATGGACCTGTCCACCGGCGATGACATCCACACCACCCGGGAATGGCTCATCCGCAACTCCCCAGTGCCCATCGGCACGGTGCCCATCTACCAGGCATTGGAGAAAGTCAACGGCGAAGCCAACGCCCTGACATGGGAGATCTTCCGGGACACGGTCATTGAGCAGTGCGAGCAGGGCGTGGACTACATGACCATCCACGCCGGTGTGCTGCTGCGTTACGTGCCGCTGACGGCCAACCGCGTCACCGGCATCGTCTCCCGGGGCGGCGCGATCATGGCCGGCTGGTGCCTGGCCCACCACCAGGA
>JBKKDH010000308.1:0-3049 GCA_046708445.1 Arthrobacter sp. | reverse complement strand
CGGCGGCGGCAGGAGCCTTCGCCTCCACCTGGCCCTGGGCGCCGGCGAATCCTGGCCCGGAGCGGGCAGCGACGCCTTGTTGGTATGCGGTGGCCGCGGCCCTGGCCCGTTCATCGGCGGCCTCGTTGAGGTCATGGCCCGCGTGCCCCTTGACCCATTGGAACGTGTATTTCCGGCCCGCGAGTTCCCGGTCCAATTCCTTGAGCAGCTCGACATTCAGCACAGGCTTGCCGTCCGCCTTCCGCCATCCCTTGCGCTTCCAGCCAGGCATCCATTTGGTGATGGAGTTGATCACGTACTGGCTGTCACACAGGACCCTCAGGTCTTCATCGGGAACGTGGGCTGTGGCACGGAACAGGTCAAGGACGGCCATCAGTTCGCCCTGGTTGTTGGTGCCGTGGGGCCACCCCCCGGCACGCCAGCAGTCGTCATTCACATACCATGCCCAGCCGGCTGGCCCAGGATTTCCTAAAGCCGAACCGTCGGCCGCTGCAGTAATCGTCACGGAACCATCCTGCCAGACGGCGCAGACAACAGGATCCGGCGGTCCGGACGGAAACCGCTTACCGAAAACTCTTGACGCTGAAGTCGAAGCGCGGCAGAATCGGAATCCTAACCGAGAAAGCGCTTTCTCGATTGAGCTTTTCCCACCGGCACCGAGGCCGTAACGGGAAACACAGGCGGGGTGGACCTCCACCCTTTTGAGGAAGGCACATCAATGAAGATTCGGGCCATCAGCCGCAGGAAGTTCCAGGTCGGTGCAGTCGCCGTCGCGGTGTCGCTGCTCGCCACCGGCTGCGGCGCATCCGCAGGCTCCGGCAGCAATGAGGAGGTCACCCTGAGGTTCGCCTGGTGGGGCAATGAGTACCTCAACGCCCAGACGGAAAAAGTCATCGACGCGTTTGAGGCGGAGCACCCCAACATCAAGATCGAATCCGAGCCGGGCGAATGGGCCAGCTACTGGGACAAACTGGCCACCAAGACCGCCGCAAACGATGCGCCGGATGTCATCCAAATGGACCAGAAGTACATCGCCGAATACGGCGGCCGCGGAGCACTGCTGGACCTGTCCAAGCAAAGCGGAATAGACACCTCCAAGCTGGATAAGGAATCACTGGCTTCCGGCCAATACGACGACGCACAGTACGGATTGAGCACGGGCCAGAACGCGTACGTCATTATGGCCAACACCAAGGTTTTCGAGGCAGCCAACGTCCCTGTCCCCGACGACAGCACCTGGACCTGGGATGAGTTCATCGACACCGCCGCGAAGCTCAGCGCCGCGGGTGACGGGAAGAGCTACGGTGCGGCCTACGGCAGCAACGAGGCCGACCTCATCATCTGGCTCCGGCAGCACGGCGAGAACCTTTACTCCGAGGACGGGAAGTTGGATTTCGACACTGCCACAGCCGCTTCCTTCTGGGAGCGGCTGAAGGAACAGCGTGACTCGCAGGCAAGCCCGCCGGCCACGGTTGCCACCGAGGACTCCGGCGCGGGCCTGGAGGAGAGCCTGTTCGGCACCAACCGGGTCGGCATGGCATGGTGGTGGACCAACCAGCTCGGCTCGCTGGAAACCACCACAGGGAGCAGCATCAAAATGCTCCGCGCCCCCAGCGTCGGCGGAAAGTCCGCGGACAACGGCATGTACTACAAGCCCACGATGTTCTGGTCCGCATCCTCACGGACGAAGCACCCGGAGGCAACAGCCACCTTCATCAATTACCTGGCCAACAGCCCGGCGGCCGGTGCCATCCTCATGACGGACCGCGGCGTGCCCAGCAACTCGGAGATCGTCGAGAGCATCACGTCCACGCTCAAGCCCGCGGACACCACCGTGGTGGCCTTCCTGAAGGACATCGCGCCGGACATCGCCGACGCCCCTCCCGTCCCGCCGGTGGGTGCGGGCAGCGTCCAGAACGTCATCAAGCGGTTCACCGATGAAGTCCTGTACGACAGGATGACCCCCCAGGCAGCCGCTGAGGCCTTCAAGAAGGAAGTCGAGGGAATGCTGGCAACGGCCCGAAAGTAGAGGAGCCGGCGGCTGCAGAGCCTGCTACGACGCACAAATGCGGCCCCCTCCAACGGAGGGGGCCGCATTGTGTTTGCGCGGAACGTAGTCCGGGCGTTGGGGACTAGAAGCCGCCCATGCCGCCCATGTCGTCGCCGCCACCCATGGCCGGAGCGTTCTTCTCCGGCTTGTCGGCCACAACGGCCTCGGTGGTGAGGAACAGACCGGCGATGGAGGCCGCGTTCTGCAGTGCAGAGCGCGTTACCTTGACGGGGTCGTTGATGCCGGCAGCGAGCTGGTCGTCGTTTTCGACGGTTGCTGCGTTCAGGCCGTGGCCTGCGGGCAGGCCGCGGACCTTGTCAACGACAACGCCAGGCTCAAGGCCGGCGTTGAAGGCAATCTGCTTCAGCGGGGCGTCGATGGCAACGCGGACGATGTTGGCGCCCGTTGCTTCGTCACCGGTCAGGTTCAGGTTCGCGAACGCCTTGGCGCCGGCCTGGATCAGTGCAACGCCGCCACCGGCGACGATGCCTTCTTCAACGGCAGCCTTTGCGTTGCGGACGGCGTCCTCAATGCGGTGCTTGCGTTCCTTGAGCTCAACTTCGGTAGCGGCACCGGCCTTGATGACTGCAACGCCGCCGGCCAGCTTGGCCAGGCGTTCCTGCAGCTTCTCGCGGTCGTAGTCGGAATCGGAGTTTTCGATCTCGGCACGGATCTGGGAAACGCGGCCAGCGATCTGGTCGGCGTCGCCGGCACCTTCAACGATGGTGGTTTCGTCCTTGGTGACAACAACCTTGCGGGCGCGTCCCAGGAGTTCCAGGCCAGCGGTCTCCAGCTTGAGGCCCACTTCCTCGGCGATGACCTGGCCGCCTGTCAGGACGGCGATGTCGGCCAGCTGCGCCTTGCGGCGGTCGCCGAAGCCCGGAGCCTTGACGGCGACGGACTTGAAGGTGCCACGGATCTTGTTGACGATCAGGGTGGCCAGAGCTTCACCCTCGATGTCCTCGGCAATGATCAGCAGCGGCTTGTTGGACTGCATGA
>JBKKDH010000307.1:0-3019 GCA_046708445.1 Arthrobacter sp. | reverse complement strand
TGGTTGCCCTGGCCGTCGAGGAGCTTTCCCGCACCACCGGACTGACGCTGGAAGCACCGGAGCAGACCCTGATCAACGTTGGACAGCCGGATCAGCGCCAGTGGATCGAGCGCATATCCGCTTTCGCCCCGCTGGGCTATTCGCTGGCTATCGGCGCGGGAATCGCCCTGGCCCTCGCGCTGGTGTCCGCCCGCCGGCGCTGGACCGTATTTTTCAGTGTTGGCGTCGGAGCGCTCCTCCTGGCTGCCTTGTGGACCTTCGGCTCACAACTGGCACGCGATGCCGTCGCAGGGACGGCCAGCGGAAATGAGTTGGCCGAAATGTTCAAGGACGCGTTCGTGGCGGCGGCGTCCAGCAGCTTCCAGTCCTGGACCTCGGGAACCGCGGTTGCGGGCTGCGTGCTCCTGGCGGCCGGCCTTGTGATCGGCATCGCTTCGCGGGGGCGGCGGGCCCTCACCCGGTAGCATGGAGAAATGACTTCCACCGCAGTTTCCCTCTCGATGCCAACTGTCCCGCGAAGGCGGCGCTCGCCTGAGGATGTGGCTGCGGCGGCACCGGTAGCGGGCCCCAAGAAGGTCCTGCTGGCGGCTCCCCGCGGCTATTGCGCCGGTGTGGATCGGGCCGTCATAGCGGTCGAAAAGGCCTTGGAGCACTACGGCCCTCCGGTTTATGTGCGCAAGCAGATCGTGCACAACGTCCACGTGGTGAGCTCGCTGGAGGAACAGGGCGCCATCTTTGTGGACGAAACCGACGAGGTGCCCGAAGGCGCCCTGGTCATCTTCTCCGCCCACGGCGTATCGCCCGCCGTTGTCCAGTCCGCCGAGGACCGTGGACTTCGTACCATTGATGCCACCTGCCCGCTGGTGACAAAGGTCCACAAGGAAGCCGTCCGGTTCGCCAAGGATGATTTCGACATCCTCCTCATCGGCCACGACGGCCATGAGGAAGTTGAAGGAACCGCGGGCGAAGCCCCGGAACACATCCAGATCATCAACGGCCCGCATGAAGTGGACAAGGTGACGGTCCGGGATCCGGAAAAGGTCATCTGGCTGTCCCAGACCACCCTGAGCGTTGATGAAACCATGGAGACTGTCCGGCTCCTCAAGGCACGGTTCCCCACCCTCCAGGATCCCCCCAGCGACGACATCTGCTACGCCACGACCAACCGGCAGGTGGCGATCAAGAAGATCTCTCCACAGGCGGACCTGGTCATTGTGGTGGGGTCGGCCAACTCTTCGAACTCGGTGCGGCTCGTGGAAGTAGCGCTGGAATACGGTGCCAAAGCGTCCTACCGCGTGGACTTTGCCAATGAAGTGGATGAGGCGTGGTTCGAAGGCGTGGCGACTGTCGGGGTCACCTCTGGCGCTTCCGTGCCGGAGGTCCTGGTCAAGGATGTTCTGCGGCTGCTCGCAGACTACGGCTACGGTGCGGTGGAGGAAGTTGTCACGGCCGAGGAAGACCTGCTCTTCTCGCTGCCTAAAGAGCTTCGCGCAACACTCAAGGAAGCCGGAGACGTCAGCCGCGCGCTCGGCGGACGCCGGTCCCGCAGCTGACCGTTCTCCGGCAACGTCAGGCCGCGGCGTCGTCCTGTTGTAGCTCCGGCGCAGCCAGCGAACGCGGCGTCACTTCCAGCGCCGGAGGAGTGAGCAGTCCGGATTCGTCCATGGCGTTGAGTTTCCGGGCGGTCGGCAGGATCCGGGCCTCAAGGGTGCCGATCATGGAGTTGTACCGGTCCACTGAGGACTTCAGCGACGAGCCCAGCTTGCCAACGTTCTCGCCCAAGGTTCCCATGCGTTCGTACAGCTGACGGGCGAGCTCGAAGAGTTCGCGTGCGCTGTCTGTCAGCACATCCTGGCGCCAGGTGAAGGCCACAGATTTCAGCACGGCCAGCAGGGTGCTGGGTGAAGCAAGGACCACATTCCTGGACAAGGCATGGTCCAGCAGGGTGGCGTCCGCCATGAGGGCCGCCGCCAGGATCGATTCGGCCGGCAGGAAGCAGATCACCAGCTCGGGAGTGTTTCCGGGAATGTCCCAGTATTTCTTGTTGCTGAGGGCGTCCACGTGGGCGCGCAGGGCTTTTGCGTGGGCGGCCAGCAAGGCCTGCTGCGAGCTGCTGCCGCTGTCCGCGTGGTGGCTGGCGTGTTCCACAGAGCCGGAACCCAGCTCCTGCGCGGCGAGGTATGAGGACAGGGGCACCTTGGCGTCCACCACCAACTGCTTTTCCCCGGGCAACTGGACCACGAGGTCGGGGCGGACCGTTGAGTCCGTGCCGGAGCTGTGGACCTGTTCCAGGAAGTCCACGTGCTTGAGCATCCCGGACGCTTCAACCACCCGGCGCAGCTGTACCTCGCCCCATTGTCCGCGCGCGCTGTTCGAGCGGAGGGCCGACTCGAGTGCGTGCGTGGAGCGGATCAGCTGGGCATCGGACAGGCGGGCCTCCTGGAGCTGCTGTGCAAGCTGGCCATACTGTTCGAGGCGGTCACGTTCCAGCAGCGCTACCTGCTGCTGCACAGCCGTCAGCTTTTCCGCCACCGGAGCGAGCGCACGCAGCACGTTTCCGTCCTGGCTGCGGGACTCGCCCAGCTCCCGGTTCTGGATGCTGAGGAGGCGGCGTTCGGCGTCGGCTGCGGCGAACTGGGCGCTGACCTCGGAAAGGCGGGACGAGACGGCGTCGAAATCCTCCTCCAGCGCGTGGGCGCGGCGGCGGAACGAAAAATAGGTGGCGGCGGCACCGGCAAAGGCGCCGACCAGCAGCATCAACAGGGCAAGAATCAGGGCGAAAGCATCCATATCCCCACTTTGGCATGCCCCTGTGACAATTCAGGGCACCGGCAGTCCTGCGGGCGGGATGTCCGCAGGGTGCCGCGGACGTCCAGGAAGGCCGCTGGAAGCTTCGAGGCCTGCTGCGGGTAGAATCAATGCTCGTGGCTCTTACTATTGGCATCGTCGGACTGCCCAACGTCGGCAAATCAACTCTCTTCAACGCACTGACCCGCAACCAGGTGCTCGCAGCGAACTA
>JBKKDH010000306.1:0-2531 GCA_046708445.1 Arthrobacter sp. | reverse complement strand
GCCGGCCAAGGCATGAACGTCTCCATGCAGGACGGCTTCAACCTCGCCTGGAAGCTCGGCCACGTTCTCGAGGGCCGAAGCCCCGAAAGCCTGCTGTCCACCTACTCCGAAGAGCGGCAGGTGGTGGCAAAGAACCTCATCGACTTCGACAAGGAATGGTCAACCCTCATGGCCAGAAAGCCCGAGGAGTTCGAAGACCCCTCGGAACTCGAGGACTTCTACGTCCGCACCGCCGAGTTCCCGGCCGGATTCATGACCGAATACGCTCCCTCAGTGTTGGTAGCCGCCCCTGAACACCAGCACCTTGCAACAGGCTTCCCCATCGGCAAGCGCTTCAAGTCCGCGCCTGTCGTGCGGGTGGGTGACAGCAACCCGATGCACCTCGGCCATCACGCGACGGCGGACGGTCGCTGGCGCATCTATGTCTTCGCCGACCCCGCGACACCCCAAAACCCGAAAACGGGAACCGCGTCACCGGCCGAAGAATTCGCCGAGTGGATCGCCAATTCACCCGAATCGCCGCTCGCCGCCACTCCGGAAGGTGCCGATACCGACGCATGGTTCGATCTGAAGGTGATCTACCAGCAGGACCACACGAGCGTCGACATCAACGCCGTTCCCGCAGTGTTCAAACCCCAAGTCGGACCTTTCCAGCTCACGGACTGCGAGAAGGTCTACGCCACGGATCCCGTCTCGGACATCTTCGACCTGCGCGGCCTGGACCGCGGCGGCGTCGTAGTGCTGGTCCGCCCCGACCAGTACGTGGCAAACGTCCTGCCTCTCACGGCAACGTCGGAACTGGGGGCCTTCTTTGCACCCCTGCTGCCGAACAAGAAGTCAGAGCAACTTCCATCCGCGGCGCTGCCTGGCACGCCCACCCCGACCGCCGCCCACATCAGCAACGGGCGTAAGGACGATCTCACCTTCTCAACGTCACCGGTACGCCCCTGATGCGCCAGGGCATGAGCCCAGACGGACCGCAGGGTGCCTTACCGGAACCACGATCGGCACTACCGCCAACACTTCGGTAACTCCGGTCACCACCTGAGAACGCTGTTCAGACACCACGCGAAAATCTGCACCACGCTTTGAACCCCAGGGTTCCCTTGGGGCTACCCCTCTCACACCAATTGGAGAACCATGAGAACGCCCACACGCAGTTCGAAGGCGAACCAACGTCGTGTCGCCTTCGCTACCGTCATTGGCACCACCATTGAATGGTACGACTTCTTCATTTACGCAACAGCCGCCGGCCTGGTGTTCGCCCAGCTGTTCTTCGAACCAGCCGGCTCGTCCATCGGTCTGGTGTTGTCGTTCGCCTCCGTCGGCATCAGCTTCCTCTTCCGCCCCCTCGGCGCCTTCCTTGCCGGCCACTACGGAGATAAGATCGGGCGCCGCGCCATGCTCGTGCTGACCCTGATACTCATGGGCGCGGCAACCACCCTGATCGGCTTCCTGCCGACCTACGCGACTGCCGGGGCTATCGCCCCGATCATGCTCCTGCTGCTGAGGATCCTGCAGGGCATCTCCGCCGGCGGTGAATGGGGTGGTGCTGTCCTGATGGCGGTCGAGCACGCCCCCCGCGACCGCCGCGGACGGGCCGGGGCCTTCCCCCAGCTGGGCGTCCCGTTGGGGCTGCTCCTGGCCACCGGCGTCACAGCGCTCATGACCGGTGTAATCTCCCCCGGCGCGGCCTTCCTTGAATGGGGATGGCGCGTACCCTTCCTACTGAGCATCGTCCTCATCGTCGTTGGCTACTTGGTCCGGCGCGCAGTGGACGAATCCCCCGTCTTCCAGGAAATTGCCGCAGCCAAAAAACAACCCCGGATACCGATTGTGGAACTGTTCCGACGTCACGGACTGCTCGTGGTCATCGCTGCCCTGATTTTCGCAGGCAACAACGCTGCAGGATACATGGCAACTGGCGGCTTCATCCCCAGCTACGCGTCCAGCCCCGCTGTCGGTCACGACCGCACAGACGTGCTCGTCGCGGTCACTTACGGTGCTGGAGTCTGGTTCGTCTTCACCTACCTCGCCGGCTACCTCTCGGACAAAATTGGCCGCAAGAACACTTATTTCCTAGGCTTCGGCGCCCAGCTGCTGGCCTGCTTTCCGCTCTTCTGGCTTATCAACACCGGGTCCCTGCCGATGCTCTACCTGGCGATGACCATCTTCACCGTTGGTCTAGGACTTGCGTACGGCCCGCAGGCAGCCCTGTATTCCGAGATGTTTCCGGCCTCGGTGCGCTTCTCCGGCGTCTCCATCTCCTACGCCCTGGGTGCGATCCTCGGCGGTGCCTTTGCCCCCACAATCGCCACCGCGCTCGTACAGGCCACCGGAGGAACGGAAGCCGTATCCCTATACCTCGTGGGCATGACACTTATTTCCCTAGTGGCCGTCTCCTTAGTGCGGGACCGCTCCGGCTTGGACCTTTCCATCCGGCATCAGGCCGAACAAGAAGTTGGAGCGCTCGTCTTTGACCGCCGAACCGCCGCCGTCCCAAATGAGCCCATCCAAGTTAACTGAGCGAA
>JBKKDH010000305.1:0-3188 GCA_046708445.1 Arthrobacter sp. | reverse complement strand
TACCAGCGACTTCAAAGAACCTGTTGGACCGAGTTACTGGGAGCGTGATGAGCATGAGCGCATCATCAACAGCTAAAGCCCCCGCCTTCGTCGCCACGACTAAAGCCGGACGCATCACCGATTTCGTGGATGCACGTGTGGGAGGCTCCGGAATCCTGCGGGAGTTCGGACGCAAAGTCTTCCCCGACCACTGGTCGTTTATGTTTGGCGAGGTGGCGCTGTATTCCTTCGTCATCCTCTTGCTGTCGGGCACGTTCCTGACGTTCTTCTTCGACCCGTCCATGGCGGAAACGCACTACGACGGCTCGTACATTCCGCTGCAGAACGTCGAAATGTCGGTAGCGTACAGCTCATCGCTGGACATCTCCTTTGATGTCCGTGGCGGCATGTTCATGCGTCAGGTCCACCACTGGGCAGCCCTGCTCTTTGTGGCCTCCATTGCGGTCCACATGCTGCGTGTCTTCTTCACCGGCGCTTTCCGCAAACCGCGTGAAATGAACTGGGTTGTGGGCGGGGTCCTGCTGATCCTGGCCATGGCAGCCGGGTTCACCGGTTACTCCCTCCCCGATGACCTGCTCTCCGGCAACGGCCTGCGCATCATCGACGGCGTTATCAAGTCCATCCCGGTCATCGGCACGTACACGTCATTCTTCCTCTTCGGTGGCGAGTTCCCCGGCACGGCCGTGATCGGCCGCCTGTACATGCTGCACATCCTGCTGGTGCCTGCACTCATCCTGCTGATGATCGTGCTGCACCTCTTTATGGTGGTTGTGCACAAGCACACCCAGTACCCCGGTCCGGGCCGCAACGACGGCAATGTCGTCGGCTACCCCCTGGGTCCTGTCTACGCGGCAAAGGCCGGTGGCTTCTTCTTCATCGTCTTCGGCGTCGTGGCCCTCATGGCGGCCTTCTTCACGATCAACCCGATCTGGAACTACGGCCCGTATGACCCCTCACCGGTGTCCGCCGGTACCCAGCCTGACTGGTATATCGGCTTCGTTGACGGCGCACTGCGCCTGATGCCCGGCGTCATCGGCGACTTCCACTTCGAGTACGTCATCTTCGGCTACACGCTGACGCTGAACGTCCTGCTGCCGGCCCTGGTGCCGGCAGGCATCCTGTTCACGGTCATGTTCATGTACCCGTGGATCGAAAGCTGGATCACCAAGGACAACCGCGAGCACCACGTGCTGGACCGTCCGCGGAACGCCCCCACCCGTACCGCCATCGGCGTGGCAGGCTTCGTTTGGTACTGCGTGATGTGGGCAGCGGCAGGTTCCGACCTGATCGCCACGCACTTCCATGTGTCGCTGAACGATGTCACCTATTGGCTCCGCGCGCTGTTCTTCGTCGGGCCCATTATCGCGTACATCGTTGCGAAGCGTGTCGCACTGGCCCTTCAGCGCAAGGACCGCGAAATCGCCCTCCACGGTCGCGAAACCGGGCGCATCGTGCGCCTCCCCCACGGGGAATTCATTGAGGTCCACGCTCCCCTCGATGAGTACAAGCGCTACAAGCTGGTCGGCTTTGAATCGCCGGCACCGCTGCCCGCCGTCCCCAACGACCACGGCATCGTCACCCGCAAGGAAAAGCAGCGCGCGTTCCTGTCCAGGTGGTTCTTTGAGGACCGGGTAGCCCCGGCCACCCCCGCCGAGCTGGAGGCCGCCCACGGCCACCATGCCCACCCGGCAGTGGAAGCCGCCGAGGAAAGCAAGAGCCTCAGCCACTAAGGCAACCCCTTCAGCGCCACACGAGTAAGGCCCGGTCCAATTGGACCGGGCCTTTCTCATTGAGCCCGATTCCCAAGCGGCGGCGGCTACGTATTGCGGTAGCCGGAGCCGTGATGCCGGGCGGGCCTGGCTCCCGGACGCTGCAGGGGTACCCAGAGCTTGTAACGGTCGGCCCTGTAGTAGGACACCGAGTAGTCCACCATGGTACGGGCGACGAAGGCATGGCGCTGGATCTTGAGCAGTGGAGCACCGACATCCACGTTGAGGAGGCGTGCGGTGGAAGGTGAGGCGGCTGTGGCTTCGATCATGTCCTCCCCCCATTCCATCACCAGGCCGAACTGTTCGCTGAGGACGTTGTACAGCGACGTGGGCGGTTCGCCGTCCAACAGGCCAGGAACGCGGTGGGCCGGGATGAAGTTTTCGTCCACGCTCATCGGCTCACCGTCGGCAAGCAAGAGCCGGCGGAACCGGACCAGGGGCGTGCCCTCATCGAGCTGGAGTTCGCGGGCCAGGAAGGCACTGGCGCCAATCTGTTCGAAGCTGAGCACCTTGGCTGCGGGAACCATCCCGCGACGCTGCATCTCCTCGCTGTAGGAGGTCAGCTTCACCTGCAGGTCGAGCTTGGGCTTCCTTACGAAAGTGCCAAGTCCGACCACCCGTTCGATGACTTCTTCGCCCACCAACGCATCGATGGCCTGGCGTACAGTCATCCGGGCCAGCCCGAACCGGTCCGCAAGGTCTCTTTCCGACGGCAGCGCAGATCCGGGCGGACAGGAATCCGCTATGTACTGCCTGAGAATCTCACGGAGCTGGACGTAGATCGCGGTCCCGCTGCTGCGGTCAATTTCACCGGCAACGTTGGCCGCGCTAGCAGCCATGATGCTCGTTTCCTGCTTGTCTCTTCACCCTTCAATCTTAAGTCAAACGCCAGCAGGTCTAGACCAGTGGCGAGCCGCCGCGCTTCCGTTTGGGCGCAGCCGCATTCGGACCGCTATATTGGACAGGAAATTCGTCGTCAGACGGAGGGGGCCGTCCGGGAAAAGGAGTTGCGTTGCCAGTTCACAAGGCAGTGGTTTCGGCGCCGATCGGGCTCCACGCCCGTCCCGCTGCGGTGTTCGTCCGGGCGGTAACGGATACGGGCCTGCCAGTCACCATCCGCAAGGCCGGTATCGTAGGCGTCGACGCCCGGTCCCTGCTTGAAGTGATGACCGCAGATTTCCACCACGGCTGCGAGGTTGAACTGAGCATCAGTGAATCGGCCGCGGACGCGTCCCACAGCCTCCCAGCCGCCGACGCAGCCCTTCAGGCCCTTGTGGAGCTCTTGGAGTCCCAGGGAGCACAATAGGGGCGCGCAGCCCCTGCTGGGGCAGTCCTGGCACTCCTGTGAAACAGCGGCGCTGCCCCTCCTCCCAACTACTTAGCGGATAACGACGTCGGGCCCCACCTTGAAGGTGGGGC
>JBKKDH010000304.1:0-9523 GCA_046708445.1 Arthrobacter sp. | reverse complement strand
GGTGCCGGCGACCAGGGCCTGATGTTCGGGTACGCGAGCGACGAAACCCCGTCCTACATGCCGGTGCCGATCTGGATCGCGCACCGCCTGTCCGAACGCCTCACCGAGGTACGCAAGTCCGGCGAACTGTCCTACCTCCGCCCCGACGGCAAGACCCAGGTCACCATCGGCTACGACAAGGACATACCGGTTTCCGTGGAAACCGTCGTCATCTCCAGCCAGCACGCCGAAGGGACCAGCCTGGACCGCCTGCGCGCGGACCTCGCCTCCTTTGTGATTGAGCCCGTCCTGGCTGCAGCCAACCTGGACATCTCCCGGGCAGCCAACATCCTTAACCCCGCCGGTGAGTTCGTCATCGGCGGACCCGTCGGCGACGCCGGCCTGACCGGACGCAAGATCATCGTTGACACCTACGGCGGCATGGCCCGGCACGGCGGCGGAGCGTTCTCGGGCAAGGACCCGTCCAAGGTGGACCGTTCGGCTGCCTACGCCATGCGCTGGGTCGCGAAGAACGTGGTGGCCGCAGGCCTGGCCAAACGCGCCGAAATCCAGATTGCCTACGCCATCGGCCAGGCCCGCCCCGTTGGCACGTACGTGGAAACCTTCGGCACGGAAACCGTGGACCCGGCGCGGATCAGTGCCGCTATCGCGGAAATCTTTGACCTCCGCCCGCGTGCCATCATCGACGCCCTGGACCTCAAGCGGCCCATCTACGCCAAGACCGCGGCCCACGGCCACTTCGGCCGTGACGATCCCGACTTCACCTGGGAGCGCCTGGACCGCGTGGACGATCTCAAGGCGTTCTTCAACGCCTAGCCTTCATCAACGACCAACCCTTCCGCCCGGCCCGGCTGAAAATGTCAGGGCCAGGTGGTTGGCTGGTTGTGTCCAGTCAGGAAGGAACGCCGGAATCAACGTCCGGCAACCATTCTGGCCCGCCGCCGGATGCTGAAGGGGGTAGCCGCCATGGCAACAGATAAGGCTGTCCAGGCAGAGCCTGACCTTCCGGGCGCCGTGCAGATGTCCCTGCTCCAGGGGTTCCCGCCGCGCACACCGCAGGCCGGTCCTCCGCTGGCAGCCCGTCTCCCGGTTGCCAGGGTGCTGGTGGAATCGGCACTGCCGCACCTTGACCGCCCGTTTGACTACAGTGTCCCTGCTGACCTCGATGCCGCTGCCCAGGCCGGCGTCCGGGTCAAGGTCAAGTTCAGCGGCCAGGAACTGGGCGGTTTCATCATGGAACGCGCCGCCGAATCCGACGCCGGCCATACCTTGGTCCCGCTGTACAAGGTTATCTCCCCGGTACCCGTCCTCACTCCGGCCGTCCGGGACCTGGCCTCCGCAGTCGCCGCGCGCTACGCCGGCACCGTCAGCGATGTGCTGCGCGCCGCTGTTCCGCCGCGCGTCGCCAGGCTTGAGAAGGAGTTCCTGGCCAAGTCTTACGGGACGGAGGCTCCGGCTGAGGAAGCTGCACGGCCGGGCCCCGGACCAGGCGCACTCTCCGGCACGGATGCTGGTGTCGCCGCTGCCACAGATACTGGCTTCACCGGCCCCGGCGGTTGGGATGCCTACCGCAATGGTGAAGCGTTTGTCCGGCACCTGAGCGGCGGCGGTTCCCCGCGAGCAGTGTTCAGCCCGCTCCAGGGCTTCGGGCATGCGGCCTGGCCGCGGCTCGTTGCGGAAGCCGTCGCCGCCGTCCGCGGCTCCGGCCGTGGTGCGCTGGTGGTGGTTCCCGACTACCGTGACCTGGACCGGCTCGAAAAGGCGCTGGCAGCGGTCCTGCCAACGGATGACATCGCCCGCCTGACGGCTGATGACGGCCCAACACCGCGGTACCGGAACTTCCTGCGCGTGCTGGACGGCTCGGCGCGGGTGGCCATCGGGACCAGGTCGGCGGCGTTCGCGCCTGTCCGGAACCTTGGCTTGGTGGCCTGCTGGGACGACGGCAACGACCTTCATATCGAGCAGCGTGCCCCCTACGCGCACGCCCGCGACGTCCTGCTCCTTCGCGCCGGCCAAGAGGGCACAGCCTGCCTGATGGCGGGCCACAGCCGCAGCACCGAACTGCAGCGGCTGGTGGAAACGGGCTGGGCCATGCCGGTAGACGCCGAACGCCCAGCCGTCCGCTCCACCGTACCCAGGGTGTTGAACACCGCGGACAGCTTTGAACAGGAACGTGACCCGCTGGCCCGGATCGCCCGGCTGCCCGGAGCAGCCTGGCGGGCCGCCAAGGAAGGCCTGGAACGGGGGCCGGTCCTGGTCCAGGTAGCCCGTGCCGGCTACGCACCGTCGCTGGTCTGTGAAACCTGCCGCGAACCGGCGCGCTGCGGATCGTGCCAGGGGCCGTTAGCCGTTGCCGGTGCCGGCGGCAGCGCCGCCGTTCCCCAGTGCCGCTGGTGCTCTACTCCCGCCCCGGACTGGAACTGCAACCACTGCGGCGGCCGTCAGCTGCGCAAGGGTGCCACCGGAGTCATGCGGACGGCCGAGGAACTGGGCCGGGCGTTCCCCGGCAAGGCAGTTGTCACCTCCTCCGGTGATCACGTCAAAACGGACGTTGGGGACGCGAAGGCCCTGGTGGTCGCCACGGTGGGTGCCGAGCCGGTGGCGGACGGTGGTTACGCCGCGGCACTCCTCCTCGACGGCGACTCGCTGCTCCGCCGCGAAAACCTCCGGGCGGGGGAGGACACCGTCCGGCGCTGGTTCAATGCCGCCGCCCTGGTGCGGCCGGCCTCCGAGGGCGGGCTCGTGGTGATCACGGCAGCCGATACCGCGGCGGTGGGTGCCCTGCTGCGCTGGGATCCCGCCGGCTACGCCCAGCGCGAGCTTGCGCTCCGGGTGGAACTCCAGTTGCCGCCGGCGGTCCGGATCGCCTCCGTCACGGGCCCGCGCGCCGCCGTCGTGCATTTCACTAAAGGTGTGGAAAAGCAGCTGGAAGCAGCCGGTGTGGCTCTGCGGACGGCAGGACCGGCGCCGGTGCTGCTGGTCGGCGCGGCCACCCCCCAGCGGCTGGGCGAGGACGTCCGCACGCTGCTGTTCTTCCCCTACGGGCAGGCCGCGACTGTGACCCGGGTGCTCCGGGCCGCCCGCGCAGCGGCTGCTGCCAAGCGGAGCGAGGAACCGGTCCAGCTCCGGCTGGACGGCGTGGATGTCCTTTAGGCGGGTTAGCTCAGGCAGACCGGTTAGGCCGGACGAGTCGGACGTTTCCGGCGTGATCGCGCCGCCACGATGTCGTGGGCCACGTCAACCAGCTGCCTCGCGGACTCATCCCAGCTGAACCCCGCGGCCCGCGCCACGGACCGCCGCGACACGTCCTGCCAGTGGTCGTCGTCGCGCAGTTTCTTCACGGCGGCGGCAAAATCCGCGGCGGAGCCGGGGTCAACGTAGGACGCGGCGTGGCCGCCCACCTCCCGGAAGATGGGGATGTCGCTGGCGATGACCGGTGTGCCCAAAGCCATCGCCTCCACGAGCGGCAGCCCGTAGCCCTCCGCCCGGGAGAGGCTCACCAGGGCGGTTGCGCTCCGGAGCAAGGTGTCGTACTCGTCGTCGGTCACCCCGTTGTGGAACACCACTTTTGCGCCCGGCGGAACCATGATCTCCAGCTCGGCCCTGCGTTGCGGCGTGATCCTGCTCAGCAGGTGCAGGGTGAAGTCCGGCAGTTCGGCCATGCCGGCCACCATGGTCTCCACGTTTTTGTAGGGCATGAACGAGCCCATATAGACGAGCGAATGCTCCGCTCCGGCGGCCGCGTCGCGCGGTTCCTGGTCGGGCTGGGGGGCGTTGCTGATGATCCGCACGGGGCGGCTGGTGAGGCGGTATTTGGCCATCAGGGCTTCCGTAGTGCTGCTGATGGTGGCCACGATGTCTGCCCGGTTGAGCAGGAGCCGCTGCGGCCAGAACGCCTTGTGGTACAGGCGCCAGAGCACCCGTACCGGGGCGGGAAGGAAGCCGGGAGGCGCGGGGTGCTCGTAGTAGATGAGGTCGTGCAGGGTAAGGACCAGTCCGTACTCGCGGCCCCAGGTGCCCATGGTTTGCATGGGACAGACCACCACGTCAGCTCCGAGCGGGTTGATCTTCCGTGCCACGAAGAACTCCATGGGGGAGAGCGGGCTATTGATCAGCGTGTAGGGAACGTCGGGGAGCAGGGCGAGCTGCCGGGGGTCGCTGATGAGCATGGACACGTCGGCGATCTTTGCCGTTGCGGCTGTCAGGCTGGCTCCATAGCGGCTGATTCCGTCGTGGTGGTCGGTCCGGGTGAAGCGGGCATCGACGACTATTTTCACGCGGGATGGTCCTTAAGGAAGCTGAGGATGAAGCCGGCTGCAGGTGCCGGCGTTTCGTAATGGATCAGGTGCCCGACGCCGGGGATCACCTTGAGCGTGCCGTCGGGCAGCAGCGCGGCGAGGCGGTGCTGGTCGGGCAACATCGCAATCTCGTCCTTTTCGCCGGCGATGAGCAGGACGGGCAGGGCCAGTTGCCCGGCCACCTCGGCCACGTGCCCGCCGACGGAGGCCGTGAAGGATTCCAGGAGGCTGTCCCGGTCGGCGAAGGCGCTGAAGTAGGCGTGGTGCTGGCCGTGGATGAATCGGCGAAGCTCCTTGTCAGGCGTTTTGGCCATGGCCTCGCTCATGACGCGGACGATCAGCGGGCTGCGGAGCAGCGCAAGGCCCAGCCGGCGGGGGAGCCGGGCCGCGGTCCGGTAGTAGAGCACGGCGAGTTTCGTCATGATCCCTTTCGGCCCTTCCAGCGCCGGTGCCGCGATCGGGTTGACGAGGATCAGCGGTGAGACCGAGCCCGGGTGGGCTGCCACGAAGTGCGCGGCAACGATGGACCCGAACGAATGGCCCAGCAGCACAGTGTCCGGGCCGAGGCCCAAGGCAGCCATGAAGTCTGTGATGAACGTGCCGTAGTGCTCTACGGAATGGGGTCCCGAGGCAAAGGCATCCGAGCTGCCGAAGCCGGGAAGGTCCGGCATGATGATCCGCATTCCGGGCAACTGGTCGGCAACCCTGAGCAGTCCGTGGTGGTCACCGCGGAAGCCGTGGACCACCAGGATGGTCCGGGTCTCCGGCGTCACCTGGACCGGCTCGTAGGTCCAGTAGGCCACCGTGCTGCCGTTGAGCTCCATGTCGGAGGCCCGGGTCCGGGCCGCGAGTTCACGGCTGAAGTAGGACGGTGTGGCGGGAGGCTGCGAGTCAGCTGTTTTCATGGGCCTCGGTCCTAGTTGACGTTGTCGGGGTGGGATCCGGTGCGGTATCCCCGGTCAAGTTCGGCCAGCGCGGACATGTCGCGGTCCGAAAGCGCAAAGCGGAAGACGTCCAGGTTCTCGCGGATCCGGGCCTCGGAACTGGCCTTGGGGATGGCGATGTGGCCCAGCTGGATGTGCCATCGCAGGATGACCTGCGCAGCCGTCACGCCGTGTTCAGCGGCGCACGCCAGGACCACCGGGTCCGCCAGGACCTGCCCGCGCCCCAACGGGCTCCAGGCTTCCGTCAGGATCCCGAGCGCAGCGTGCTTCTCGTGGAGTTCAGCCTGCTGGAGCCAGGGGTGCAACTCGATCTGGTTGACGGCCGGCACCACCTCCGCCGTCTCCAGCAGCCGGTCCAGGTGGACGGGCTGGAAGTTGCACACACCGATGGCACGCACTTTGCCTTCGCGGTACAGGGTTTCCAAGGCACGGTAGGTGTCCGTGAACAGCCCGCGCCGCGCGCAGGGCCAGTGGATCAGGTACATGTCCACGTAGTCCAGGCCGAGGTTCACCATGGAGGTATCAAACGCACGCAGCGTTGCGTCGTAGCCCTGGTCATCGTTCCAGACCTTGGTGGTGATGAAGACGTCCTCGCGGGCCAACGCGGGCGCCGCTTCCCCCGAGCCACCACTCCCGGTTCCGATTCCGCCGTCGTACCCGAAGAGGGAGCTGATCCCGCGGGCCACGCCGGTTTCGTTCCCGTACATGGCTGCGGTGTCGAAATGGCGGTAACCGGCGCCGAGCGCCGTGGAGACCAGTGCGGATGCCTCCGCCACCGGGACCTTGTACAGCCCGTATCCCAACTGGTCGATCAGCACGCCGTTGTTCAGGCTGAGCCGGGGTGAGGTTTTCATAGCAACGACTCTACCCATTCTGTACACAGACTCCGTCAGGTGGCGCCGTCGAAACCCACCAAGCGGCGCGCGGAAGCCTCATCAAGGATCAGGTCCGTGGCCAGCCCGGCCGTCAGGGCCCCGCGGAGTCCGTTGATCTTGGACGCCCCAGAGACCACGCAGATGCGCCGCCTGACTTGTTTCAGATCCGCGAGCGCCGGTCCGGTGGACCTCTCGTTCAGGATGATGCCGTCAGAGGACCCGTCGCCGCGGAAAAAGACGGTGGCGACATCGCCCACAACGTCCGAGCCCGAGAGGATTTTGAGGTCGCTTTCATCCAGGTAGCCGCCGGCGTAGACATGGCTGGGAAAGTCCGCGTCCACGGAGCCCACGCCGAAGATCGCCATGCTCATCCTCGACTGGAGCTCCAGGATCCGTTGCACGCTGCGTTCATTCCACATGGCGGTCTTGGTCGCGGCGTGGTCAAAAAACGCGGGCACCGGGAACTGCTCAACGCGGGCGCCGTAGGCGCTGCCGAAGCGGCGCATGATGTCGCTGGCGTAGGTGATACCCGTGGTGTGCATGTTTCCGGCACCGTTGAGCTGGACGATCAGGCTGTCGTGGGTGATCTTGCGCGTCAGGTGACGGCTGACGGCGCTCAGCGTGGACCCCCAGGCCACTCCGATGATGGCGTTGGAATCCACCAGCGGCCCGATGGTCCGGGCGGCCTGCATCGCCACGCGGTCCAGGGTTTCCGCCTCATTCAGGGTTTCCAGGACCGGGACAACATGCACGTCCACGTTGTATTGGTCGCGGATCATGCCTTCCAGTTCAGGGCCTGTGTCCAGCGGATTCCGGATCTGGATCTGCACCAGGCCGGAGTCCCGGGCGGAGGACAGCAGCCGGGAAACTGTGGAACGGGACGTGCGCAGTTCCCGGGCGATGGTGTCCATGGTGAGGTCCTGCAAGTAATACATCTGCGCGGCGCGGAGGGCGTCGGAGTGGCGTGAGGGTGACATCCGGAATCCATTCTGCACGTTTGTGCATAGAGGTTGACTCTATTTTCCATTACTTCAAACAATAGTTGGAGCACTGCGGAACGCCGGGCGGCGGCCGCACAAACCAAACCCAAGGGAGTCGTTTTGGGAACCAAGGAATTTTTCGGCCACAGCGCGGCTACGCCTTCCCCGGCGTCAGAAGCCCGCTCGTCAGTGCAGTCGCTGCGCCAGCGTCCGCAGGCCAAAGTGCTGATCATCGGCGGCGGCATCAACGGCGTCGGCACGTTCCGCGATCTTGCCCTGCAGGGAGTCGACGTTGCCTTGGTGGAGCGCGGCGACTACTGCCAGGGTGCCAGCGGCGCCTCCTCGCACATGATCCATGGCGGCATCCGTTATCTGGAAAACGGCGAGTTCCGCCTGGTCCGGGAATCAGTGGTGGAACGCAACCGCCTGCTCAGGATCGCGCCTCACTACGTCAAGCCCCTCCAGACCACGATCCCGATCTTCAGCACTTTTTCCGGTGTGCTGTCCGCGCCGCTGCGCTTCCTGACTCACAAGCAGCAGGGCAAGCCCAAGGAACGCGGCGCTTTCCTCATCAAGCTGGGGCTCAGCCTCTACGATTCGTTTTCCCGCGACGGCGGTTCCGTTCCCCGCCACCAGTTCCGCGGCCGGAAGCGCGCACTGGCCGAACTGCCGCACCTGCACCCCGGCATCAAATATGCGGCCACGTACTTCGACGCCTCGGTGCACAACCCGGAGCGACTCACCCTGGACGTTCTCCAGGACGGCGAGAAGGCCGGGCTGGGCACTGCGGGCCGCAGCAACGCCACTGCGCGGGCCAGCAACTACCTCTCGCTCCATTCGGTGGCATCCGGGGCAGCGGGAGCCGGCGGCCCAGCCTCGGGCAGCACCGTCCTGCTTCGCGACGAACTCACCGGCGACGTGTTTTCCTTCACGGCAGACGTCATCATCAACACCACCGGGGCGTGGGTGGACCTGACCAACGAGGCGATGGGCGCCGCCTCCCAGTTCATGGGCGGCACCAAGGGATCGCACATCGTCCTGGACCACCCCGGGCTGCTCGAAGCGTGCCGCGGCCGCGAGATCTTCTTCGAACACACCGACGGCCGGATTGTCCTGATCTACCCGATGGGGGACAGGGTCCTGGTGGGAACCACCGACGTGGACGCGGACATGAGCCAGGACGCGGTGTGCACGGACGGCGAAATCGACTACTTCCTTGAACTCATCGGCCATGTCTTCCCGGACATCCCGGTGGACCGCGGGCAGATCGTCTACACGTTCTCCGGCGTCCGCCCGCTGCCGCGGCACGACGCAACCCAGCCAGGATTTGTCTCAAGGGACTACCGGATCGAGCGGCACGTAGGCGCGGCAGGCGCCGTCGTCCTCTCCCTGGTCGGTGGCAAGTGGACAACGTTCCGTGCGCTGGCCGAGCACATGGCCAACGACGTGCTCGCCGAATTGGGGATGGAACGGAAGGTTTCGACGGCGAAGCTCGCTATCGGAGGCGGAGCCGGCTTCCCTGAGGACGAAGCAGGGGTCCAGAAATGGATCAAGGCCCACATGTCCGCCAGCCGCAGCGCCGACCGGACCGCGGTCCTGCTCACGCGCTATGGCACCCGTGCCGAGGAAGTCATGGGCTACCTCGACGGCGGGGCTGACCGGCTCCTGCATTCCACGCACGAGCTCAGCGTCCGCGAGCTGGAGTTTATGGCCGCCAATGAGCAGGTCGGGCACCTCGCTGATGTGCTCATCCGCCGGACGTCCCTGGCCTTCCGCGGCCTGGTGACCGGTGAGCTGCTTCACGAGGTGGCGGACGTGCTGGCCGGTCCGCTGGGCTGGGACGCCGCAACCACGGCCGCGGAGATCCGGGCCGCCCAGGAGGTACTGGCGCGTTTCCACCGCGTACAGATCCACAGCGTGGTCGCCTAAGCGGCCCGGCTGAAAGCCGGGGCGCCAAAGCGCTTCGGCTCCGCGGTCCTTCAACCCGCGAAGGACCGACAACAGAGAATAGAGGAGTCAAAGATGTCTCTTGGAATTGTTTTTCTTTCCGAAGTCTTCGGAACAGCGATGCTCACCCTGCTGGGTTGCGGCGTCGTGGCCAACGTTGCCCTGAAGGGCACCAAAGGCAACAGCGGCGGGTTCCTGATGGTGACCTGGGGGTGGGGCATCGCGGTCTTCGCGGGTGTATTCGTTGCCGCCAAGTCCGGCGCGCACCTCAATCCCGCCGTCACCCTGGGCCTGCTGGTTAACGGCAAGGCGGAGTACGCTCCTGGCGTCCCGATTGATGTTGCGTCCACGCTGACCTATTTCGGCGGCGAAATGCTGGGGGCCTTCCTCGGCGCAGTAGTCTGCTGGGCCGCCTACAAGCAGCACTTCGACGCCGAACCCGAGTCCGCCAGCAAGCTGGGCGTGTTCTCCACCGGCCC
>JBKKDH010000303.1:0-3214 GCA_046708445.1 Arthrobacter sp. | reverse complement strand
CCTCAGTGGACAGCGACGGCCGGCTGCAGGTCCGCACGTCCAGCCAGGTCCCCTTCCTGGTCCGCCGCACGCTGTGCCGGGTCTTCGGCCTGCCCGAGGAACAGGTCCACGTGGTAGCCGGCCGCGTGGGCGGCGGCTTCGGTGGCAAACAGGAAGTGCTGCCCGAGGACATCGTGGCGCTCGCGGCCCTGAAACTGGGCCGGCCCGTCCAGCTTGAACTGACCCGGACGGAGCAGTTCACCGCCACCACTACCCGGCACCCGTTCACCATCAACCTCAAGGCCGGTGCCAGTGATGACGGCCGGCTGACCGCGCTGAAACTGGACGTACTGACCAACACCGGCGCGTACGGCAATCACGGCCCTGGCGTGATGTTCCACGGCTGCGGCGAATCCCTCGCTGTTTACAAGTGCGACAACAAAAAAGTGGACGCCCAGGCGGTGTACACCAACACCGTTCCCTCCGGCGACTTCCGCGGCTATGGCCTAAGCCAGATGATCTTCGCCATCGAGTCGGCCATGGATGAGCTTGCCATCGGGATCGGGATGGATCCGCTTGAGTTCCGCCGCAGGAACATGGTGCGCGAAGGCGATGACATGCTGTCCACCCATCCCGAGCCGGAGGAAGATGTCCACTACGGCAGCTACGGCCTGGACCAGTGCACACGCCTGGTCCGTGACGCCCTGGACCGCGGCAAGGAACGGTACCGGGCGGCTGGACTGGATCGGCTCGGCCCGGACTGGGTTACGGGGGAGGGCACCGCGCTGTCCATGATCGACACGGTGCCGCCGCGGGGCCACTTCGCCCACTCGAAACTCCGGCTCCTGTCGGACGGAACGTACCAGGCTGACGTCGGCACTGCCGAATTCGGCAACGGCACCACCACGGTACACGCCCAGCTCGCGGCTACCGCCTTGTCCACGGTGGCCTCGCGGGTTGCGGTCCGGCAGTCGGACACCGACCTGATCGAGCACGACACCGGCGCGTTCGGTTCGGCGGGAACGGTGGTGGCCGGGAAGGCGACACTCGCCGCCGCCGAGGAACTTGCCGTCCGGATCCGGGCCTTCGCCGCCGGGATCAGGCAGGTCCAGTCCTCCGGCTGCGTCCTCGACGGCGACACCGTGGTGTGCGAGGGAACGCCAGTACCGCTGGCGGAACTGGCGCAGGCCGCCGCGGAAGCCGGCGTCGACCTCGCTGCCGAAGGACGCTGGGGCGGAACGCCAAGGTCCGTGGCGTTTAACGTGCACGGCTTCCGTGTTGCGGTGAACCGCGGCACGGGGGAGCTGCGGATCCTGCAGAGCGTGCAGGCCGCAGACGCCGGCGTGGTGGTGAATCCCCGGCAGTGCCGCGGCCAGATTGAGGGCGGAATCGCACAGGCGCTGGGTGCGGCGCTGTACGAGGAGGTGGTGGTGGACGACGCCGGCCGGGTCACTACGGACATCCTCCGCCAGTACCACATCCCCACCTTCGCCGACGTGCCCCGGAGCGAGGTGTACTTCGCCGACACGAACGACAAACTCGGCCCGCTGGGTGCGAAGTCCATGAGCGAAAGCCCGTTCAACCCGGTGGCACCTGCCCTGGCGAATGCCATCCGGAACGCCACCGGTGTGCGGTTCGCATCGCTGCCCATCGCGAGGGACAAGATCTACCTTGGTCTCAAAGAGGCCGCCGCGCCCACCGTCCCCCTGCTGAAGGAGGCCATATAGTCGTGGGATGGAACAGCGCAGATTAGGCAAGACCGGACGGAACGTCTCCATTGTGGGGCTGGGCACCTGGCAGCTCGGCGCTGACTGGGGCAACGTTGACCACGGGCAGGCGCAGGCCATCCTCGCGGCCTCGGTGGAAGCCGGCGTCACACTCTTCGACACGGCTGACGTTTACGGCGACGGCAAGAGCGAACAGGCTATCGGCGCGTTCCTTAAGGACAACCCCGGGCTGGACATCACCGTGGCCACCAAAATGGGCCGGCGCATGGATCAACAGCCCGGGAACTACACGCTGGCCAACTTCCGCCAGTGGGTGGACCGGTCCCGGAAGAACCTGGGCACCGACAGCCTGGACCTGGTCCAGCTGCACTGCCCGCCGTCGTCCGTCTACAGCAGTGCCGAGGTCTATGACGCGCTGGACACCCTGGTCTCCGAAGGCGCCATCCGCAGCTACGGCGTCAGCGTGGAACGCACCGACGAAGCACTTGAAGCCATCCGGCACGAAGGCACCGCGTCCGTCCAGATCATCCTCAACGCCTTCCGCCTGAAGCCGCTGGACGAGGTCCTTCCCGCGGCCAAGGCAGCCGACGTGGGCATCATCGCCCGTGTTCCGCTCGCCTCCGGCCTGTTGTCGGGAAAGTACACCAAGGACACGTCCTTCGCGGACAACGACCACCGCAACTACAACCGCACGGGCGAATCGTTCGATGTCGGCGAGACGTTCTCCGGTGTGGACTTCGGGCTGGGGCTGAAAGCCGTGGCCGAGTTTGAGCAACTGGTCCCGGACGGTGTTGGCACCGCCCAGGCGGCCATCGCCTGGATCGCCGCACAGGACGGCGTCACCACCGTGATTCCCGGAGCACGCACGGTGGACCAGGCCACCGCGAATGCTGCCGCAGCCGGAGTTACCCTCAGCGGCGAATTCGACGAGGGCGTGCGCTGGATCTACGACCACTACTTCCGCGAGGCCATCCACCCGCGCTGGTAGCCCGGCCACCCTGGCGGGAACAGGCAGCTACTGACCCCAGACCGGGCGTTTGACGTCATCAGCTGCCAGTTCGCGCTTCGAATCTAGTCCAGCAGGTGGAGCTGCTCGGGGGTGTCGACGTCCCGGCCGGTGGACTGGTCACTGCAGTCCACCTCGTCCACCAGTTCGGGGTGGGACTGCAGGAAGCCGCGTGCCCCGGCGTCGCCCGTTACCGTTTCGGCCACGGCACTGCGGAGACCGACGTCGATGAGCAGCGGATGCCCGCGGCGGACCCTGCCGTCCGCACGGCCTCCACTGCCGCCGTCACGATAGGTGGCTGCGGTGATGCGGCCTGGCCGGTGGGCGGCCAGCAGGCGGCCCACAGTTCGGATCGTCAGCCCGGGCTGGTCCACGAGCGCAACCAGCAGGTGATCCCGGGGATCCGCGGCGGCGTTGCCCAGAAGGAACGAGCTGCCCATTCCGGACTGCCAGTCTTTGTTTACCACCGTCCGGTAGTGGTCCAGCTCGGCGATGGCCGAGA
>JBKKDH010000302.1:0-2527 GCA_046708445.1 Arthrobacter sp. | reverse complement strand
TCATCACGTCCTACGCCAAGGCCCCAGCCCGCACCGTCAGCGCCGGGGGCGTCAGCTAGGCCTACCGCGAGCTCGGACCCAAGGGCGGGACCCCTGTCATCTTCTTCGTCCACCTGGCCGCCACCCTGGATAACTGGGATCCACGCATCATCGACCCCATCGCGAAGAACCACCATGTCATCGCATTCGACAACCAGGGAGTCGGTGGCTCGACCGGCCAGGTGCCCGACAGTATCGAAGCGATGGCAGATGACGCCTACACTTTCATCAAGGCGCTCGGATTCGACAAGATCGATATCTTCTCCTTCTCCCTCGGCGGCATGGTTGCCCAGGCCCTGGTCCTCAAGCACCCGGACCTCGTCCGCAAGCTTGTCCTCACCGGCACCGGCCCCAAAGGCGGCAAAGACATGGACAAGGTAGTCGGGACCACCTACTACGACATCCTCCGCGCCACCCTCACCCGGTCCGACCCCAAGGAGTTCCTGTTCTTCAACCGCGACACCGCGGGCAAGCACGCCGCGAAAGCATTCGTGAAGCGACTTGAGGAACGCACCGCCGACCGCGACGCCCCGATCAAGATCAAGGCATTCCAGACCCAGCTGCAAGCCATCAGGAAGTGGGGGCGCGGGACGCCGGCGGACCTCTCGACGATCACCCAGCCCACCCTCATCGCCAACGGCGATAATGACCGGATGGTGCCATCGATCCTTTCCGAGGAACTGCACCGCCGCATCAACGGCTCCGAACTGATCATCTACCCGGGCTCCGGCCACGGCGGTATCTTTCAGTTCCACGACAAGTTCGCCCCGATCGCGGCAGAGTTCCTCGCCCGCTGACCCGCAGCCGAAACTCATCGAAGGGACGAGTAAATGTCCAACACGATTCCGTATACGAAGAAGCCGTTCGCATCATCGATCCTGCTGTGGATCCGCACCGGCCAGCCCCGGCAGCAGGGGATGGACTACTGGAAGGGCCCCCACTCAACGATCATCTCCGCGACCCCGGGGTTCGACGAGTACCGCCAGATCCACCTCGCCGAGACCAATCCCGGGCTGTGGCCCACCACGGCCGGCGTCGAGACCGCCATTCCCGCTGACCGGCGGATCGACGGGGTGGCCGAGGTCACGTTCGCCTCCGTGCTCTCGCCGTTACGGGGACGGAAGCAGACCCGTCTCGCGTACCAGGACGAGATCAACGTGTTCCGCCGCACCCTGCTCTACGCCGGGCCCCCTTACTCGACCCGCTGGTACGACGTCGCCGGACCCGGCGAGAAGACCGGGGCTCGGGCCCTGATCTACCTCAGGAGACGGGAGGGCGTCGGTACCCGCCCGTTCCGGAAGTTCCTTACCGACGAGCTCGTGCCCGCGCTTGCTAACACTGGCGCGATGACAGAACTCCGAACCCAGGTATTCATGCCCTGGAACGAAAAACTCTGGGACACCCCGAACGTTGCGCACGACAACCCTGCCGGCCAGAAGTTCCACGCGTCACTGATCCTCGGCTTCGCGGACCGGCCAGCACGCGCGGCATTCTTCGAGAGCCCCGAGGTCCAGGGATTGTCCGGCCATCTGGCGTCCTTTGCATCCGCGGTCCACGGCTACGACGTGTCCTCGGCCCTGACGTACGTCGAAGACGGACGCATCCTTCCGCACTGCGAGGAGTAGGCAGGATCTACGAAGCGCCGAGGGCATACGCTCGTTCGTTCAATCGGGGATTGGCAGCGCCGCAGTCATGCGATCGTGTCATGACTGCGACGCCACAGGGCTTAGCCGTTCTTGGCGGTCAGTTGCGGATAGAGGGCCTCGATGGGGGCGCTGAGACCGGCCTTGAGCTGCACGGACGTGTCGTCGGCGAGAACCTCGTACTCGCCGGCTTCCACGGCATCCAATACGGTGCGTACGAGATCGGCCGGGTCCATCTTGGATTCGTTGGCGTTAGCGGCCATCGCCGTGTCGACGTACCCTACGTGGACTCCAACTACATGGACCCCATGGGGGTCAAGTTCCAGGCGCAGCGAGTTGGTGGCCGACCACAGGGCGGCCTTGGTGGCGCTGTAAATGCCACCGACGGCGTACCAGCTCATTGCGGAATGGATGTCGATGATGACCGAGTCATCATTCGCGGACAGGATCGGTGCGAAGGCGCGGGCGAGGAACAGCGGGCCGAGGAAGTTTGTCTCAACGTTCGTACGGATTTCCTCGGTGGTGTGGGTGAGGATGCCTGCGCTGGCCACGGAGGCTCCGGCGTTGTTGATCAACACGGTGACGTCCCCGGCAGCCTCGACCGCTTCCTGGATAGAGTCGGGGTCGGTGACATCGAGCGTGAGCGGGACGATGCGCTCGTCCTCCCAGGTGCGCGGAGTGCGGGCAGTGGCGTAAACCTTGCTTGCGCCGCGGGCAAGGGCGTCGTGCACGAAGTGGGTTCCGATCCCGCCGTTCGCACCGGTGACGAGGACAATCGATCCTTTGAGTGAGGGCATGATGTGCTTCTTTCGTTGTGATGAAGCCGTGTTCAGAGGCCATGCGAA
>JBKKDH010000301.1:0-4325 GCA_046708445.1 Arthrobacter sp. | reverse complement strand
CGTGGTCGGTGAACTCGTCCAGGCAGACGTCGCTCATGATGACCAGGTCGTCACCCACTTCGGCGCGGACGTCGCGGATGGCCTTGTTCAGCACACCGTCCGGATCCAGGGAGGCGGTGCCCTCGGCGTCCCGGACCGACGGAATGCCAAAGAGCATGATGCCGCCGAGGCCCAGCTCAACGGCTTCGGCGGCTGCGCGCTTGAGCGTATCGGTGGTGTGCTGGACCACGCCCGGCATGGAGGTAATGGGGTTGGGTTCGGTGAGCCCTTCGCGGATGAAGGCCGGCAGGATGAGCTCGGCCGGGGCCAGCCGTGTTTCCGCGGTGAGCCTGCGCATCGCCGGAGTAGTGCGGAGGCGGCGGGGACGTTGGTTGGGAAAGCTCATCGTGTGTCCTTCACAGGTGATCCGGGTTGGGTCGGGGAATCCAGTGCTTCGCGCACCGCGGCAACGAGTCCGGCGGGTGTGGGCTCAGCCGCGACGGCTGCAACGTCGAGGCCCAGGGCGGCCGCTTCGTCCGCCGTCGAACGGCCGATCGCGACCAGCCGGCAGTTCCGCAACGGGGAAAGGTCCGAGCTGATCCGGCGTACGGCGCTCGGTGACGCCGCCACCACGGCATGCAGCCGGCCTGCAGCGATCTCTGCCAGTGCGCCCTCGGGGGTAAGCATCGCGTACGACGGCGGCACGGCCACGTGTGCAGCGGTGCTGTTTTTCCCGCGGTCGGCAGCCAGCGGTTCGACGGCGAGCCGACGGTCCGCATCGGCCGGAAAGTCGACGGTCTGGTAGGCGGTGACGACAGTGACGGAGGCCCCGGACGCCGTCAGCCCTTCGGCCAGGCGCGGTGCCGCGATGTCGGCCTGCGGCAGGAGCACACGGCCGGCATCGGCCGGCCAGACGTCAAGCAGTCCGGCAGCCGATTGCGCGGTCTCAGGCACGAGTGTGACGAAGACTCCTGCGGATTCGAGCAGGCCTTTCGAGGCCTGGCCAATGGCTGCCACCATGATGGTAGCCGGCAGCCAGTTGCTGAGCGTCATGCCGCGTTCGGCGGCTTTGTCACTGAGGACGTGGACCGTGGTGGCGCTGCTGACCACCAGCCAGTCGAAGGCCCCCGCCGCCAGCGCATCGCAGGCTACGTCCAGGGAATGCTGGTCCGCGGCCCGCTCAAAATCAATCAGCGGCAGCAGGAGCGCTTCAGCGCCTGCCTTCTCAAGGGCGCTGATCAGCGTCAACGACCGCTCCGGGCTGCGGGTGATCAGGATCCGGGCGTGCGCGAGCGGCCGCGGATCCTGCTGGGAACTGTTGTCCTGGCTCGCCATGTCAGGCCGTCCCGGGGCGCGTGTCCACGGGCCGGTCAGGAGGCCTGAAGGTCTGCGATGCCGGCGGCGCCGCCGGCAAGGAGGACCTCGGCCAATTCGATGCCAAGAAGCGTGGCCCCTACTTCGGTCAGCCCGTCGGTGGCCCGCTTGTCGCGGACAGACGCTGTCCCGTCCACGGCGCAGACCACGGCTTCGAGGTGCAGCATGCCGCCCTTGCGGTAGGCATAGGCGCCAACCGGGGCCGCGCAGCCCGCCTCAAGCCTGGCCAGCAGTGCCCGCTCGGCAGTGACAGCGAGCCGTGTGTCGGGATCATCGAGCGCCGCGAGGGCCTGGGCCAGGACGCCCTGCGAGCCTTCCGTCGATCCGGCCTTGCGGGGAGCATCGGCGGTGCGGCATTCAATCGCCAGCGACCCCTGTCCGGCGGCCGGGAGCATCACGTCTGTCTCCAGGAATTCGGTGACGGCGTCAAGCCTGCTGATGCGCTCCAGCCCTGCCGCGGCAAGGACCACTGCGTCAAGGTCGCAGGACTTGCCCGGCACAACCTGGTCCGTCACGTTGCCGGGAAGACCCGAAACGCGGCCAAGGCGGGTATCCACGTTTCCGCGGATATCCATGATCTGCAGGTCCGGCCGTACAGCACGGAGCTGGGCAGCGCGCCGCGGTGAGCCAGTGCCGACCGTGGCGCCGCGCGGCAGGTCTGCGAGCTTCAGGCCGTCCCGGGCGCAGAGGACGTCGCGGACGTCGACACGGCGGGGCGTTGCTGCCAGGGTCAGGCCCACGGCCGCGCCGGTGGGCAGGTCCTTCAGCGAATGCACGGCGACGTCGCACTCGTTGCGCAGGAGTGCTTCGCGAAGGGCAACAACAAAAACGCCGGTGCCGCCCATCTGGGACAGCGAACCGGTGAGGACGTCGCCGTCGGTTCGAACATGCACGAGTTCCACGGGGAATCCACCGACGGCGGCCAGCTGGTCGGCGGTCTGCTGCGTCTGCGTCAGGGCGAGCTTGCTGGCCCGGGTACCGATCCGGACGGTCACTGGGCGCCTGTTCCCCCGGCCGGCACGCCAGCGGCGCCCGGGTACGGGTCGTGTCCGGTGCCAACAGTGGTGTCCGCGCCAGCGATGGTGGGCTTCTCGCCACGGAAGTTGGCGCAGCAGCCCGGCCGGCAGACGTCATACCAGGGGCCGAGGCCGGTCACCGCAGGACGGTCGGCGATGTTGTGGGACTGTGTCCGCTCCGAAATGAGGTCCACCAGCCCGTCAACGAACTTGCGGTGGGTGCCGGGTGTGGGCACCCGCGTGGCGGCGAGGCCCAGGTTCCGGCAGGTTTCCAGGGCTTCGGTGTCCAGGTCCCACACCACTTCCATGTGGTCGCTGACAAAGCCCAGCGGAACAATCACGATCCCCTTGATTCCCTGACCGGCCAGTTCCTCGATCGCGTCGTTGATGTCGGGCTCCAGCCACGGCACGTGCGGGGCGCCGGAGCGCGACTGGTAGACGAGGGACCAGGGTGCGGTGAGGCCTGACTCGGCCTCCACCCGGCTGATGACGGCGGCGCCGGTGGCGAGGTGCTGTGCCACGTACGCCGAACCTTCTTCGAAGACGCGCGGCTCGGCGTCGGACCGCCCTGCCGCATCGGCGTCGCGCGTGGGAATGGAGTGCGTGGCGAACAGGATATGCACGGAGGCGTCGGGCGTGCCCGCGGCGGCCAGCTGCGCGCGGACGTCGGCCAGGCCGGCTGCAGTGCCCTCAACAAAAGGCTCCACAAAGCCAGGATGGTCGAAGTACTGGCGCACCTTGTCCACCTCAAGCCGGCCGTCCAGGCCGGTCTCGGTCAATGCCATGCCGATGTCCTCGCGGTACTGGCGGCAGCTGGAGTAACAGGAGTAGGCACTCGTGGTGATCATCAGCAGCTTGCGGTGGCCGGCGTCGTACGCCTCCTGCAGGGTCTGCGGGATGTATGGGTCCCAGTTGCGGTTGCCCCACAGCACGGGAAGGCCGATGCCGCGGGCCGCCAGTTCAGCTTCCAGGGCCGCCTTGAGTTCGCGGTTCTGCTGGTTGATGGGGCTGATGCCGCCGTTGGCCCGGTAGTGGTGGGAGACCTCTTCGAGCCGCTCGTCGGGGATGCCGCGTCCGCGGGTGACGTTGCGGAGGAACGGGATGACGTCATCCTGGCCCTCGGGACCGCCGAAGGAGGCGAGCAGGACGGCGTCGTAGTCCTTCGGCGCCATCCGCCCGGCTTCGGTGACGGGGTTGACCTCGGTCAGGGTGGAGCCTGTCTGGCGATGCGACGGGGTCATGCGAGGACCTCGGCGATCTCCGCTGCGCTGATGCGGCGTCCGGTGTAGAACGGGATTTCCTCGCGGACGTGGTTGCGTGCCTCAGTGGCGCGCAGGTGCCGCATCAGGTCCACGAGGTCCACGAGCTCCGGTGATTCCAGTCCCAGGATCCATTCCCAGTCGCCCAAGGCGAAGGATGAAACGGTGTTGGAGATGACCTGGGGGAAGTCGCGGCCCAGCATGCCGTGGTCGCGCAGCATCTTGCCGCGCTCGGCCTCAGGCAGGATGTACCACTCATAGGAGCGCACAAACGGGTATACGCAGAGCCACGCTGCCGGCTCCACCCCGCGTGAGTAGGCAGGCGTGTGGTTCTTGGCGAATTCTGCCTCGCGGTGCACGCCCATGGCAGACCAGACGATTTCCGTTCCGGCGAAGAGTTTGCTGCGGCGGACATCGCGCATCGCCTGCTGCAGGGCTTCAGGCTTGGGGCCGTGGAGCCAGACCATCACGTCGGCGTCGGCGCGCATGGCGGAGACGTCGTAGCTTCCGCGGTGGGTCACCCCGGCCTCGGCCAGGCGGGACAGCAGCGCATCGAAGTCATCCGCAGCATCGGCGCTGCGCAGGACGTCCGCTGACCGCTTGAAGACAGTCCAGAGGGTAAAAAACTGCTCGGCTGATTCTTCGGTTTTAGTGACAGATTCGGCAGAAGTGTGGCTCATGGTTACCAGTTTGCCCC
>JBKKDH010000300.1:0-8616 GCA_046708445.1 Arthrobacter sp. | reverse complement strand
AGCCGGAGCACCCGATGTCGACGCCGGCAGCCACTGCCGCGCCGAAGTTGCTTTCCGTGGTGTGCAGCCAGGCCAGCATGGGCGCGTCGATTCCCGCCGCCCGCAGCGCCAGGGCCTCCGAGATGTGCGCAACTCCCAACCAGGATGCACCGGCTTCGAGGGCGGCCCTGGCCACCGGGACCGCACCGTGGCCGTACGCGTCAGCCTTAACCACCGCCATGACCTTCGCAGGCGAGGCCGCAGCAGCCATCCTGCGGACATTGTGGCGGATGGCGTCCAGATCGATGACGGCGGACCGTTCGTAGCGCGGATCCGATCCTGGGGACGCGCTGAAGTCACCTGTTGTTACGGGGTAAGTCACCTTAGTGATTCTAGTGCGGGCGGTCAGGGCCGGATAATCGCGCCGCAGCCGGGCGCCAGGGCTCGCGCGGCCGCTCGCTGTCAGGCGTCCGAAAGGTGGGCGATGGTGGCGGTGGCCCGGCGCTGGGCGGCCAGCGGGACGTCCCGGACGATCTCTTCGAGGAAGCCGTACCGGCGCAGCCACTGGCTGCTCTGGCGTTCCCGCCGGGCGTTGGCACGCTGCCACCAGTCAGCGATGTCACCCCAGCCGGGGGCAGCGAGGGAGCCGCCCACTTCCTGGACGGCCAGCGACGCGCACAGGTTGGCGAAGCGCAGCCTGTTGCCCAGCGGCCAGCCCGCGAGGCTGCCCACGATGAAGGCGGCGTCAAAGCAGTCGCCGGCGCCGGTGGGGTCGAACGCTGTGACAGGCAGCGACGGCACCCATTCCTCCTCGCCCGTCTCCGAGTCCACGGCCATGGCGCCCTGCGCGCCGAGGGTCACCACGGCCACGGGCACGCGGTCCGCCAGTGCATAGAGCGCGGCCCACGGATCGTCTTTGCCTGTGAACGCCATGGCCTCGCGCTGGTTGGGCAGGAACGCGTGGAAGTACTGCAGGTTCTCCAGCCGGACTGGCGACCACTTCCCGCTCGGGTCCCACCCCACGTCCCCAAAAAGTTTGACTCCGGACTGGTGGGCAGCGACTGCCCAGGGTTCAATGTCGAGGTCCAGTTCGGCGATCCCCGCGAGCGCCGGCGGCGGCGTGCCGATCAGCTCCGACGACGTCACCGGGGCCGGATGCCCGTGCGTCACCAGCGAGCGGTCTTTCTGGACGCTCAGGGACACCGTGACCGGCGAATGCCATCCGGGGATGCGCCGGGACAGGCTGAGGTCCACATGCTCCTGCCCGGCCAGGATCTTCCAGTTGTAGTCGCCGTAGCCGTCATCACCGAACGCGGCGGCCAGGCCCGTCTTCAGTCCCAGCCGCGCTGCTGCGATGGCCTGGTTGGCCACTCCGCCGGGGCAGCTGCCCATGCCCTCGCTCCAGATCTCAGTTCCCGGTTCCGGTGCGTGCGGCAGCCCGGTGAAAATGATGTCCTGGAACACCGTGCCGGCGAGTATCAGGTCGAACTCACCATCCGACGGCGCGCGGACGGCGGAGAGCGGGTCGAAGCGGCGGGCGGGGATGGCGTCCATGTCCGGCACGATACGCCCTGCCGCCCGCCGGCGATAGGGCGACCCGCCGTCGGGCCTAGACTGCTGGTTATGCGGCTCACGATCGCCGGCGGCGGCGGATTCCGGGTTCCCCTCGTTTACCGGGCGCTGCGCTCTGGCGCCTTCGCGGGGCTGGCCAAGGAACTGGTGCTGTACGACGTCGACCCCGCCCGCCTCAGGGCCATCAAGGCTGTGCTCGAATCCATGCCAACCGGGCCCGCAGGGGCTGAAGACCGGCCGCTCACTCTCAGCACCACCACGTCGCTGCCGGATGCGCTCCGCGGCACGGACATGGTGTTCGCCGCGATCCGGCCCGGCGGCACGGCCGGACGCATCGCGGATGAACGCGTGGCGCAGGACCTGGGCCTGCTGGGACAGGAAACCACGGGAGCCGGCGGGATCTCCTACGCCCTGCGCACCATTCCGCGGATGCTGGAACTCGCCCGGCAGATGCGGGAACACTGCCCTGCCGCCTGGCTGATCAACTTCACCAACCCGGCCGGGATGGTCACCGAAGCCCTGCTGCCCGTCCTTGGCCGGAGGGTCATCGGGATCTGCGATTCGGCGGGCGGCCTGGTGCACAGGGCCGCGCATGCCGTCGGGATTCCGCTGCCGGACGGAAGGCTCGACGGCGTGGGCTACTACGGGCTCAACCACCTCGGCTGGCTGTACCGGCTGGAGTCCGGCGGGCGGGACCTTCTCCCCGGCCTGTTGTCAGACCCGGCAGCCCTCAACACCTTCGAGGAGGGCCGGCTGTTCCCGCAGCCGTTCCTTGAGGGGCTCGGTGCGCTTCCCAACGAGTACCTCTATTACTACTACCGGCGGGACAGCGCCGCGGCGGCCATGCGGGCCATGCCGCAGACCCGCGGCGAGTCCATCCATACCCAGCAGGCTGAGCTGTATCCGCGGCTCGCCACGGCCGGAACCCGCGCCTACCGGCTGTGGGACGCCGCCCGCCGCTCCCGCGAGGAAGGCTACCTGGCCGAAGCACGCGGCCAGGGTGAACAGCGCGACGAGGAGGACCTCGCCGGTGGCGGCTACGAACGTGTTGCCCTGGCGGTGATGCGGGCTGTCGCCGGACCGGACAAGTCCGCGGGCGGCACCGGCGACGCCCAGCTGATCCTGAACACGCGCAACACCGTTCCCACCACGGGGGCAGCCCCTGCCAAACCCGCCATACCGGGACTGCCGGCGGACGCCGTCGTCGAGGTCCCCTGCACAGTGACGGCCGACGGCGCCGTGCCGCTCCCCCAGTCGGCGCCCCGCAGGGAGCAACTGGACCTGTTGCGCCGGGTGAAGGCGGTGGAACAGCTCACCGTCGGGGCTGCCACCCACGGCGACCGGGCCGCCGCCGTCGACGCTTTCGCCCGGCACCCGCTGGTGGACTCAACGCTCCTGGCGGGTGAATTGCTCGCTGGCTATGAACGGGCGTTCCCGTCGCTGCAGGAACTTTGGCGCTGAGCACCTGTGGCTGGATTCACGCGCGCCACGTGGTCCGACGGGCATCCGGCGGGAGTCCGGGCCTTAACGTCAGGAGTAGTGTTTTATCGGATGCATAACTGAAGGCGCGCACGCTGCGCCGGTGCTGGAAGGAGATGCCGTGGCGCTGATTCGCAGGGTCGCCCTGCTCTCCCTCCACACGTCGCCGATGGAACAGCCGGGTTCCGGTGATGCGGGCGGGATGAACGTCTACATCCGCGAACTCGCATCAGCCCTGGCCGAGACCGGCGTGGAAGTGGAAATCTTCACCCGCTCCACCTCGGCCAACCAGCCCGCCGTCGAGCATCCCGATCCCGGCGTCTGCGTCCACAACGTCCTGGCCGGCCCTCCTCACAAGGTGCCCAAGGAGGATCTGCCAGGTCTCCTGCACAGCATGGTGGCCGAAATTGAGCAGATCCGCCAGCGCCAGCCGCACGGCCGCTACGACGTCATCCACTCGCACTACTGGGTCTCCGGCATCGCCGGCCTGGAGCTTTCCGAACTTTGGGGAGTGCCGCTGGTCCACACCATGCACACCATGGCCAAGGTCAAGAACCTGCTGCTCGAGTCGGGCGAACAGCCGGAGCCGCGGCGGCGGGAGGTCGGCGAACACCGGATTGTCGACGGCGCCGCCCGCCTGATTGCCAACACCGGCGCCGAGGCCCAGGAACTGGTTTCCCACTACGGTGCCGACTATGACCAGATCGACATCGCCCCGCCGGGCGTTGACCTGGCCACGTTCACCCCGGCTTTCCGCGCACGGTCGCGGGCTGAACGGGGCATCCCGGCGGACACCTTCCACCTGCTGTTCGCCGGGCGCATCCAGCGGCTCAAAGGCCCGCATATCCTGATCAAGGCGGCCGCGAAACTGCGCTCACGGCGCCCCGACATCAAACTGCGCCTCACCATCCTCGGTGCGCTCAGCGGCAACAAGGACTTCAACCTGCGCCACTTGGTCTCGGACGCGGGAATGGACGACGTCGTCACGCACCTTCCCCCGGTGGGAGCACCGGAGCTGGCGGCCTGGTTCCGGGCCGCCGATGTAGTGGTGATGCCGTCGTACAGCGAATCCTTCGGGCTCGTGGCGCTTGAGGCGCAGGCCTGCGGAACGCCCGTGCTGGCCACCCGCGTGGGCGGGCTGTCCCGGGCGATCTTCAATGGCCGGACGGGACTGCTCGTGGATGGCCACCACGCTGAAGACTGGGCCGATGCGCTGGAAGCCCTGTACGACGATCCGGCAACGCGGGAGGACATGGGGCGGGCGGCCGCCATCCGGGCCCAGAACTCGGGGTGGCAGCGCACCGCCGCCATCACGCTGGAAAGCTACCACGCCGCCGTCGATAACCACCTGGTAAGCCGGCTGATCCCGGCGGCCCCGGCACCCTGAGGCAGACGCCACCGCGCCTGCCCGAACCGCCCGAACAAAGGACAAAGATGTCTGAACGGATTCCACTGACTGACCTCGAGATTGCGCGCCAGGCGAAGATCAGGCCCATCGGCGAGGTGGCGGCGGCTGCCGGGATCAACGCGGACGCCCTGGAACAGTACGGACGGTACAAGGCCAAGATCGACCCCGCACGGCTGGAGGCCCGTGCCCCGGCCGGAAAAGTGGTGCTCGTCTCTGCGATGTCCCCCACCCCCGCGGGCGAAGGGAAGTCCACCACCACGGTGGGCCTGGCCGATTCGCTGGCGCGGGCCGGACACAAGGTGATGATCGCTCTCCGGGAGCCCTCGCTCGGCCCCATCCTGGGCATGAAAGGCGGCTCGACCGGCGGAGGCTACTCCCAGGTGCTGCCTATTGACGAGATCAACCTGCACTTCACCGGCGACTTCCACGCCGTCACCTCGGCCAACAATGCCCTCATGGCACTCGTGGACAACCACATCTACCAGGGCAACGAGCTAAACATCGATCCCCGGCGCATGACGTTCAAGCGGGTCCTGGACATGAACGACCGGTCGCTCCGCGAGGTGGTCATCGGTCTGGGCGGGCCCACGCAGGGTGTGCCCCGGCAGGACGGCTTCGACATCACCGTGGCATCGGAGATCATGGCGGTCTTCTGCCTCGCGACGGACCTGGCCGACCTCCGCGGGCGGCTGGGGCGGATCACGTTCGGCTACACCTACGGCCGCGAGCCTGTCACTGTGGCGGACCTTGGCGTCCAGGGCGCGCTCACCCTGCTGCTCAAAGAAGCGATCAAACCCAACCTGGTGCAGACCATCGCAGGTACTCCGGCGTTGGTCCACGGCGGCCCGTTCGCGAACATCGCACACGGCTGCAACTCGCTGATCGCTACCCAGACGGCCAGGCGGCTGGCGGACATCGTAGTCACGGAGGCCGGCTTCGGCGCCGACCTGGGGGCGGAGAAGTTCATGGATATCAAGGCCCGGACCGCCGGCGTGGCGCCGTCCGCCGTCGTTGTCGTGGCCACCGTCCGCGCACTGAAGATGCACGGCGGCGTGGCCAAGGACCGGCTGACGGAACCCGACCTCGAAGCGCTGCAGGCCGGCGTCGCCAACCTCCACCGGCACGTGCGCAATGTGGAGAAGTTCGGCGTGACCCCGGTGGTGGCCATCAACAGGTTCTCGTCTGACGCGCCGGAAGAGCTCGACTGGCTGCTGGAGTGGTGTGCGGCGGAAGGGGTCCAGGCCGCGGTGGCGGACGTCTGGGGACGCGGCGGCGGCGGGGACGGGGGCGACGACCTCGCAGCCAAAGTGGCGGCTGCTGTTGCTGCGCCGAACAGCTTCCACCATCTGTATCCCTTGGACCTCGCTGTGGAGGAGAAGATCAGGACTATCGCCCAGGAGATCTACGGCGCCGACGGCGTGGAGTTCTCCGTACCTGCACTGAAGCGGCTGGCCGACATCGAGAAGAACGGTTGGTCCGGGCTGCCAGTCTGCATGGCCAAGACCCAGTACTCCTTCACCGACGAGGCCTCCCGGCTGGGCGCGCCGAAGGGCTTCACGATCCATGTGCGCGACCTCATCCCCAAGACCGGGGCCGGGTTCATCGTGGCCCTCACCGGTGCGGTGATGACGATGCCCGGCCTGCCCGCCATCCCCGCCGCGATGCGGATGGACGTGGACGACGCCGGCAATCCGGTAGGCCTCTCCTGACCCCGCTTCCCCCTGCCCCCTCCCCCTCCCCTCCCCCTCCCGACGCTCTCTCACTTAATGTCGCCTTCCGGGTGATCCTCTCTCACTTAATGTCGCTTTTCGGGCGATCCTCTCTCACTTAATGTCGCTTTTCGGGCGACGCTCTCGCAGCTACTTAAGCCATGTGGCCGCCTGTGGATAACTTCTGAAGCCCTATGCCGTTTCGCGTCACAATGCCTTCATGCGAAAGGAAACTTATCTGCCCCAGCCCTTAGCGACGGCTCCCTTCACCTTTGGCTCCGCAGTAACGGCAGGCGTTAGCCTGAACCGGCTTCGCCGGAAGGATGTAGTCAACGTAGGTCGCGGCCTCTACCGGCCCGCCGACTGGGACTTTGATCTGGAAGATGCTGCCAGGGCTCTGTCAGCTGCGTCGCCCGGAGCCTGGATCTCGCACGTCACCGCTGCCCGGCTTCGGTGCCAGCTACTGCCTCCCTGGCTTGCCGACTCCATGGAGCTTCATCTAAGCAAGCCCCGTTCGCTTCCATCGGTCCGTCGAAAGGGCGTGTTAGGCCACACCGTCCTGACACTGGACGATGAGATCGAACTGGTGGATGGCATCAGGATGAGCACACGGTCTCGAACGTGGCTCGATTTGGCCCGGACGCTGCCGCTCCATGACCTGGTGAGCATGGGCGACGAGCTGATCCGAATCCCGCGGCTGGACTTCGAGGGACGCACACAGCCTCACGACACGGTGGCGGGACTACGTGCGCTGGTGGGCCAACACCCGAATCTTCAGGGCATCGTCCGGGCGCGTGAAGCACTGGATCTGATGCGAGTGGGTGCGGACTCCGCGCCCGAGTCGCTGCTTCGGCTGGCTATTGCCAGCGCCGGGCTGTCCGAGCCCGAACTCCAGGTGCCGTTGCGCACCGGAGACGCGAAGTCGCCGTCGGCTGATCTCGGCTACCGTCATCGCAGGCTCGCAATCCAGTACGACGGCGGGCACCACCTCGGCGAGGCGCAGATCCTCAGCGACCGGAGACGGAATAAGGCTTTCGAGTCAGCCGGCTGGACGGTCCTGGTTTTCGACAAGAGCGATCTTGCGGACGATTTCGCGGGTGCAGTTGTGAAGATCAAGCGGGCACTGCGAACGGCCTGGCTTGACCATCCTCAGGCGTCCGGATTTGCCAGCATCGACTGAAAGAGCGTTAGTCAATAACCCACATTAAGTGAGAGAGGATCGGCCAAGAACCCACGTTAAGTGAGAGAGGATCGCTGCCGGGGGCCTGCTAAAACCATGGACACTCGCGGAGGCCGGCAATGCCTTCCGGACCTGGTTCGAATGGCGCTTAAAGCCATGACGCTCCCCCACCAGAGTGAGAGAGCGTCACGCCAAAACCTGCAGGAAGTGAGAGAGCGTCCGGGGTGGGTTAGCGCTCGAGGTCGCCGCGGATGAAGGCCTCGACCTTTTCACGGGCGAGGTCGTCGTTGAACTGCTCCGGCGGGGACTTCATGAAGTAGCTCGAAGCCGACAGCAGCGGGCCGCCGATGCCACGGTCCAGGCCGATCTTGGCGGCGCGGATAGCGTCGATGATCACGCCGGCGGAGTTGGGCGAGTCCCATACTTCCAGCTTGTACTCGAGCGATACCGGAGCGTCACCGAAGTTGCGGCCTTCGAGGCGGACGAAGGCCCACTTGCGGTCATCGAGCCACTGGACGTAGTCGGACGGGCCGATGTGGACGTCCTTGGCAGCCAGTTCGGCCTCGACGTTGGATGTAACAGCCTGGGTCTTCGAAATCTTCTTGGACTCAAGGCGGTCGCGCTCCAGCATGTTCTTGAAGTCCATGTTGCCGCCGACGTTCAGCTGGTAGGTGCGGTCAAGAGTGACGCCGCGGTCTTCGAAGAGCTTGGCCATGACGCGGTGCGTGATGGTGGCACCGATCTGGCTCTTGATGTCGTCGCCCACGATCGGCACGCCGGCAGCCGTGAACTTGTCAGCCCAGGCCTTGGTGCCGGCGATGAACACCGGAAGCGCGTTGACGAAGGCTACCCCGGCGTCGATGGCGGCCTGGGCGTAGAACTCGGCGGCTTCCTGCGACCCTACGGGCAGGTAGCAGACCATGACGTCCGCTTTGGCGTCCTTGAGGGCCTGGACAACGTCCACCGGCTCAACCGGGGACTGCTCGATGGTCTCGAGGTAGTACTTGCCGAGGCCGTCCAGGGTGTGGCCGCGCTGGACGGTCACGCCGGTGGGAGGAACATCGGCGATCTTGATGGTGTTGTTTTCGCTGGCGAGAATGGCATCCGCAAGGTCAACGCCGACCTTCTTGCCATCCACATCGAAAGCGGCCACGAACTGGACGTCGTTGACGTGGTACTTGCCGAACTCCACGTGCATCAGGCCGGGGATCGTGGCCTCGGGATCGGCGTCACGGTAGTAGTGCACACCCTGGACGAGCGATGCGGCGCAGTTACCCACACCGACGATT
>JBKKDH010000299.1:0-3754 GCA_046708445.1 Arthrobacter sp. | reverse complement strand
GGCCGGCACTACACCAGCGAACACCAGGACTGGGAACCACCACTCCTACCCAAGGAACGCTCACCTGTCCTGGGGCAGGACCTAGGACGCGAGGTGACAGCAAGGCCGGAAGCCAGCGGGTGCAGCTCACCTCCAGCTCCGCGTGACTCTATCCAGGGCCACCCGGATTTCGCCCACAACGGGCTATCCCTGGGGGAGGATGGCCTGGCGCGGTTCCTCCACGCCCACGCCTGAACGGCCCAACTCCGTCATCCAGCAACGCCGAAATGGGAACACGCGCGCCAGGAGCCTATTCGAAGCGGGAGGGGTCTCCGGTGCCGCGGCGTACCACCTCGGCAACGCCGCTGGAGAAATCCACCACCGTGGTGGGCTCGGACCCGCAGTCGCCGGAATCGATGACGGCGTCCACTTCGTGGTCCAGCCGTTCCTTGATCTCCCAGCCTTGGGTCAGGGGATCCTCTTCGTCGGGCAGGAGCAGCGTGCTGGAGAGGAGTGGCTCGCCCAGTTCCGCCAGCAGCGCCTGCACCACCCGGTTGTCCGGGATCCGCACGCCCACGGTCTTCTTCTTGGGGTGCAGCAGCCGGCGCGGGACTTCCTTAGTGGCCGGCAGGATAAAGGTGTAGCTTCCCGGGGTCACTGACTTGATGCTGCGGAAGACGTCGTTGCCGATATTCACGAACTGGCCCAGCTGGGCAAAGTCCTTGCAGACAAGGGTGAAGTGGTGCTTATCGTCGAGCTTCCGGATGGTCCGGATGCGGTCCAGTGCGTCCTTGTTGCCCAACTGTGCCCCCAACGCGTAGCAGGAGTCCGTCGGGTAGGCGATCAGGCCGCCGTCGAGCACCATGCGGACGGCCTGCGTAATGGCGCGGGGCTGGGGATCCTGGGGATGAACATCGAAGTATCTGGCCATGCCCATGAGCCTACGGCCCGGTGAGAAATAGCGCATCCGCGACGTGCCTGTTAGTCAGGCTATTCCATGGCGGACATCATCGGAATAGCCAACATCTGGCAAACCGGCGGCAGTACCCGGATCTTGCATGGCGGGTCGGCATCGAGGGATCAGACCACAAGATTTCCACCAGGCATTGGGCCGACCGCCAGGGTCGATTGCAGTCCAATTCCGGCTGCCCTTTAGGATTCTGGAATGGGGGAAATATTGGGTGGGAAAGAGCCAGCTACGCGCCGGCCGATCTACGTTGAGATCGGCATTCGGGCTTCCATGGAGCGGGTGTGGACCCTGAGCCAGGACCCGGCTCTGCACCCCCGGTGGGACCTGCGGTTCTCCCGGATCGTCCCCACCGGGAGCGATGGCCAAGGACTTGTCCGATTTCGCTACGAGTTCCGGCTTCCGTTGCGCTGCATCCATGGGGTGGGGACGTCACTGGGGCACCGGCACCGGTCCGATGGCCAGGCCACATCGGTGCTGAAATTCGACACCGGCGACCCGCTTTCACCCATTGGGAAAGGTTCAGGATACTGGCGGTACATTCCCACTGAGGACGGCCTTCGGTTCATCACCGGATACAACTATCGGCCAGGAATGGGAGCCCTGGGGAGGGCACTGGACGCCCGGGTGGTACGGCCGGCCCTGGGCTGGGCGACCGCCATCAGCTTTGACCGACTGAGACTCTGGGCGGAGGGGGATCTCGATCCCAGGGACTCCCGCAACCGGTGGATCATCGACGCCGCAGCCCGGGTGGGCGGCATCCTGGCGGCAGGATTCCTGCTCCGCCAGGCCCTCATAGGACGGAACGCTGGAACTGCAGCCTTGAGCGTGTCTGCTGCGCTGGCCTCGGTCATGCTTCCTTCCCATCAGTCCGTACCCAGGGCTGGGCGATGCCTGCGGCAAGCGCCTGACCCGCGTGCAGCGCGTGCACCGGCCACCCTTGCCGGCCTGCCGTCGCCTACCGCACCTGGTGTGGGCGGTCAGCCCGGAGGCGGCGGTGACCGTGGCCTCGATCTTTAAACTGGCCTTGGGGAGCGATTTCCAAAGGCTCCACCCCATGCTGCAAAAGCGCTTCGGTGTCGACACCGAAGCGGGCTATGCATGCGTAGGACGCGGCGTTTTCTCGGAAGTCCGGCGCGGGGCGTGGTGGACGGTCCCCTTCCTGCGGCTGGGGGCGTTCCGCAATATCCTCTTCCCGGACCAAGGCACTTACATCCCGTTCACAATCGAGAACTACCCCTATACGGACGTGTTTGGCCGGCCAACGGTCACCTTTGTCAGGACTCTGGAGCTTCCACACAGGAAGCGCCGCTTCGATGCCACCATGGTGCACAGCATCCAGCGCGGCGGAATCGTCGATTACCTCGGTACCCACCAGCACCTGGCCACTGACCTCTATCTGGAGGTCACAGAAGATGGATCACTGCATCTGCAGTCAGGAGCCCAGCGGTTCTACGAAGGCACCGTGGGATTCACCTTTCCTGCCTTATTAACCGGGACGGCAGACCTCTATGAGAGCTTCGACGATATCCGCGGGGTGTTCACCATCCAGATGCAGGTGCGGAACCCCGTCGTCGGATTCCTCTTCGGATACCGGGGCGAGTTCGAGTGCACCTATCCAGCGGTTTCGGACAAAACAATCCCGGGCCACCTCAAACCTCTGAGGGAGGAAAATCGGGAGTAGGCAGCCGGCACCAATTCCCAGCGTGAAATGTCTCCTAGGGTCTGGAGGCCACCGGCGGCTCAGGGCTCGTCATGCGCCGCAGGCCAGTCAACTGCCCCGAAGAGAGGATTCATCGCCAGATGCCTTCGTCCTTTCGACTTGGCGTTTCGCGTCGATGATTCCATCGCGCGTCGCAGCGCGGACCACGCCATACAGGACGTAAAAGAAAACGGCTGCGCCCACGGCAGACAGCACCAGAGAATTCAGCGGATCGGCGTCCATGTGTTCTTCCCCCAAGAAGCTATATTGTCCGGAACCGGACACGTCCAAGCCTATCGTCAGCTAGCTAAGCGGTTCAGCAGGCAGCGGACGACGGAAGTGCTTGACTGTCTCATGACACTAAACCGAAACCCGGACGTTGATTTGTTCCTGGAGACGCTGGATCACCCATTGAAGCCGGTGATTGAGTCGCTCCGGCTGGCAGTCCTAAACGCCGATGACACAATGACTGAACGCATCAAGTGGAAAGCGCCGAGCTTCTGCTTCAATTCCGTTGACCGGGTCACGTTCAACCTGCGCCCGCTTGACCACGTCCAGCTCATTTTCCACCGTGGTGCGAAGACTAACGAGGATGTCTTCCCTTTTGATACGTCCAAGTGGAGCGGGCTGTTGGAAATGATCGGGGAAGACCGCGGCCAGGTGATCTTTCCCAGCGCAGAAGTAGCGGCAGCGCGGGAGGCGGAATTCGTACGGCTCGTGCATGAGTGGGTTCGCGCCTAGGTGTTCGAAGCTCCAAGCTACCGTCGTAGGCTGAATCCCACACACGATGGACAGGGAGGCAGGCGTGGCTGAGACGACGGTGGACGGAACGACAGTGGACCAGGTGATGGCCGAGCTTGCCGCACTGGAGGACCCGAGGGCCCGTGAGGTGAACGAGAAACGCGGGGACGATCATGGCGTGAACCTCAGCAAGCTGCGCGCTGTGGCGAACCGGCTGAAGACGCAGCAGGAATTAGCGCGTCAGCTGTGGGAAACGAACGACACTGCGGCGCGACTCCTGGCACTCCTGATCTGTCGGCCGAAGGCGTTCGAGCGTGATGAGCTGGATACCATGCTGCGCCAGGCGCGCATCCCCAAGGTGCACG
>JBKKDH010000298.1:0-12787 GCA_046708445.1 Arthrobacter sp. | reverse complement strand
GCGCTCGCCCTCGCTGACGATTTCGATGCCTTGTTCCACCAGTTTGATCAGTTGTGCGGCCGTCGCGGGGATCGACGACTTCGCCGGTCCTGAGGAGTCTGGCGTCGTTGCCAGAAGCCCCGGTCGTTGCGTTTGAACCACTGCCAGTCCTTTGGTCAGGTCCCGAAATAATGGGACGTTGGGGTGGGCCGGGAAACGCCCGGCAGGAGGTTGGACTCCTGCCGGGCCCTGCCCGGATACCTGGGACTGACTAGTCGATTTCGTTGTCGTTCAGCGAATCAACCACGACTACGTTGTCCTCGATGTCCACATCGGTGTTGATCGAGTTGTCGGAATTGTCCTCGGTGAACTCGAGCTCGTTGTCGGCAACAACGATGTTGTCCTCGACCACCGTCGTCTCCGAGTTGTCGTTGAAGGAGTCCGCGATCTCGACCTCGGCTTCTATGGAGTTGTCGACGGAGTTGTCCGTGTTCAAAGAGTCCTCGATCGCAACGTCCACGTCGGTCTCAGTCGAGTTGTCCGTGGAGTTGTCGGTGTTGAAGGAGTCCGCAACCGCCACGTCAACATCTGTCGAGTTGTCCTGGAAGGAATCCTCGATCTCAACCGAGTTGTCCGTGGAGTTGTCCGAGTTGTCGTTGAAGGAATCCTCGACGTCGAGTTCCACATCAGTCTCGGTGGAGTTGTCCGAGTTGTCGTTGTACGAATCGTTGATGGAGTTGTCCGAGTTGTCCGAGTTATCGGAGTTGTCGTTGAAGGAATCCTCAACCTCGAGGTCCAGGTCGGTGTTGAAGGAGTCCTCGATGTCCGTCTCCTCGTTGCCGATGTTGATGTCGCCGCCGGCGCGGATGGAGTTGTCAGTCGAGTTATCCGTGGAGTTGTCCGTGTTGTAGGAGTCCTCGATGTTGTTCGAATCCTCAACGTAGGCGTCGTCGCCGGCAGCAATCGCCCGGTCGCCCGAGGCGACTACGGAGTCGTTGTCGAACCACTGCTCAACGTCGCCGTCGGCCCAGATGTTCTGGTTGACGGACTGGTCGGTGATCGTGTCCCGGTCATCCACCGTTGAGGTGTAGGAGTAGTTGTTGACGACGTGGTGCAGCTGCTGGACGGCGTGTGCGTGGTCGTCGTGGTCGTGGTGTCCGCCACCGCTGTGGGGAGGCGGAGGTGTGTGCCCGCCGCCGCCACCCCCGCCGTTGTGGCCGGTCGCTGCGCCGTTGCCGCCGGTGTTGTACTCCCGGTCGAAGGAGGAGTGGTTCAGGGTGATGGGAGCGTAGTCCAAGACAACCGGCATGGCCGCGTCGACATCTGCAGAGCAGACATGGCCCAGGCCGGCGTCGTCCAGAGCCCGCTCGGGGTCGTCCAGGAATTCCTGTGCGGCTTGCTGGTTTCCAAAAAGGCTCATCAGGAACTGGACGAGCTCATTTGCGAGTGTAGGCATTGGATGGTCCTCAAATCTTCTCTGAGTCGTGGCTGGCCTGGCGTCGTTACCGGGCTTGAATCAAACGTACGGTCCCACCCAGAGACCGGGCATCGGGTCGATTCCCCCTACCGTCCGACCCCCTGCTGGGGGATCGCCGGCCGTCCCGTTAGGGGAACTAGGGGCTATTCCCGTTGGGGGTTTTCGGGTCCCAGGGCCCGGCGCAGCCGGACCAGCAGGTCGGAGCGGTTTTCCGCGCCAAGACGGCGGCGCATCCGGGCAATATGGTGCTCCGCGGTCCTCGGTGAGATGTAGATTGCCTCCCCGATTTCGCGGTAGGTCTTCCCTTCGAGCACCAGCCTTGCCACTTCTTTTTCCCGTTCGCTCAGTCCTGAGCCGCTGTCCGGCGGCACGCTGGTGTTGGGATCCGCGGCGGGAGCGTTGCGCGGCTCCGACGGTCCGGACGCGCCCGTGCCGGGAGAGCTACCCTGCGGATGTAGGTCCCGGGCGCAGGACAACAGCCGCACCATGTCCTTGCGTTCGTCGGCGCGGGCAGCGGCGTGCCCGGCGAGCCGGGCACCTTCCCAGGGCATTCCGACGGCGTTCAGGCCGCGGGCGGCTGCCTCCACGTCGGAGGCACGGAACTTCGCCGCCAGGACCGACACCCACGCCTTCCCCGCAGCGGCAAGCACCCATGCGAGGTGGCTGTGGTCTGCCGCCCGGGCCAAGGCTGTGGCATGGGGTGCCAGGTCTGCCGGGCTCTCGTTCAGCAGCGCCGCCTGGACTCCGGCCCAATGTAGCGGCACCGCCCAGAGCGGCGGGTCGCCGAGTTCGTGCAACAGGCTCCACGCCTGGTCCAGGTAATGCGAGACCCGCCTGGTCTCCCGCAGCCGTGCGGCCGTGATCATCAGCTCGCCCCACGGCAGCAGGTTGTAGAGGTCAACGGACGTGTGCAGCATGGCCTCCCGCGCACGTTCCCACGCCAGGACCAGGTCGTGGACCTCGCCGCTTCGGCGTGCGAGGCCCACTTCCAAGGCCGAGCACAGGAATTCGTCGCGCGGGACCAACGGCCAGGGGTTGGCTTTTGAGGCCTCGTTGATGGCCAGTCGGGCGTCCTCCGGGTTGTCCTGCTGCATAGCTGACCAGGCCTGGAGCAGGAACAGCCTGGGCTTGGCCGCGTCCCCGCCCTGCCCGGCCGCGACGGCGGCTCTCACTATGGTCTCCGCCAGGTGCGGTTCACCGCTGTGGAGGGCCACCAGCGCAGCGAGGGCGCCGGGGGTGTCAGGCAGCGGGATGGTTGCACCGGATGCGTTCAGCATGTCGGAGGCATGGATCAGGACGGGGAGACCCTGGTGCGGGTCCCCGGCCAGCGATTCCTGGACACCCTTGGCCGTCTGGGCCTGGGCCACGGCCAGGAGGGTGGGCGACGACGGAGACGAGCCGCTGGGGAATATTGACTCGGCTCCGGCGCGGTTGCCGCAGCCGATCATGGCCACGGCAGCGGCCGGCGCGGAGGGCCCCACCCTTGATGCGCCCAGCCAGCTGTAGACGTCCGCGCTGCGGCCAAGCATCCCCCGCTGCGCCCACACCGCCGCGGAAACGTCCACGGCGAGCCGGAGGTCGGGTGGATCAGGACACACCAGCAAGCCGTCAATGATGCGGTCCGAGGCATCGAGGTCTCCCGTTGCCGAAGCGGCCTGGGCCCGCCGCGCCGCCGTAGCCAACTCGTCGGCGCCTGCGAGCATTGCCTCGTCAAAGAGCTGCATGGCCAGGCCAGGATCGTGTTCGAGTGCCTTGTTGCCCGCCCTCTCCAACTCCGCCGCAACGCGGGGGTCAGCGAGGCCGCCACGCGCCAGTCCGCGGGCAAAGTCGCCCAGCGGACGGCCTTCCGCGGCGAAGCATCCCACCAGTTCACGCTGCAGCGCGTGGATCCTGGCTGTGGGCGTCAAGGTCAGGAGTGCATGCTGCGCTGTCCCGACGACGGTACCGTCCGGCAGCAGGAGACCCGACGCTTCGGCCCGTTCCACGAGCGAATCGAGGCTCTCGACGCCACCACCGGCCACTTTCCGCTCCAGATCCGCGGGCAGCGGGCCGGGAAGCGTAAATCCGACCGACAATGCCAGCAGGAGTTCCCGGACTATAGCGTTTTCGCCCCGAAGCTGCTGCGCCATGTACTGGGCGCTGCCGGGCGCCAGCACGTCCGCTTCCGGGCCGTCCTGGGACGCATGGCCCACCCCTGCGGGTACGCCTGCGTCCGTACCGTAGATGTCCTCCGGCTCCAGCCGGGATCCGCGTCGGTGGCCGTGGAGGTGTTCGCTGGAAGACGTCTGATGATGAGCCACCATGCGTCAGACCACCGGCTCGATCGGGATCGGATCTTCCGTAGGTGCTGGAGGATCCGGCGCAGGCGGCTCGGTGGTCGGGTCCGGTTCCGGAGCAGGCGGCTCCGTGGTCGGATCAGGTTCCGGAGCAGGCGGGTCGGTCGTCGGATCAGGCTCCGGAGCAGGCGGCTCCGTGGTCGGATCAGGCTCCGGTGCAGGCGGGTCGGTCGTCGGATCAGGCTCCGGCGCAGGCGGGTCAATCGTCGGATCAGGCTCCGGCGCTGGCGGGTCGGTGGTCGGGTCGGGAGCCGGGTCCGTGGTGGGGTCGGGGTTCGTGGTCGGCGTTGTCCCCGCGGGCGTCCCGGATCCGCCGGTCCCCTGGGTTGGATCGGACGTGGTGCCGCCCGTTCCGCCGGCTGCGGAACCGTCCGCCCCGCCGCCTGCTGACGGCGACCCGCTGTCGGACGGCTGGCTGGTGGGCGACGCCGCTGCCTCCAGCCCAGCAGTACTGGCGGGCTTATCCGGGTTCTTCGAGGCGCTGGCCTCGATGCCCCTCATCGGAGCCTGCGAGCCGGCAGCTCCCGCTGCGGCGCCACCTTGTGAACCGCCGCCTTGGGGAGCACTGCCCGGCGCTGGAGAGCCGGGGCCAGCGGCTGCCGCGCTGGAGTCCTTGGCGGCTTCCTGGGGGGCGAACATGGCGGTGAGGCTGCCCAGCCCCTCGGGACTTTGTGCAGCGGTGGCAGTGAGGACGGTAAACAGGGCCGCGGCGGTGGCTACTGCCGTGAGCCGCACGGTGGGCCGCGGGCTGTGCTGTCCTGCCTTTGCACCGGCAGCATGTGACCCCGTTTGGTGTCCGGAGTGTGGACCTGAATGCCCCCTGGCACCGACGCCGTTGGCGCCGGTGCCAGCCAAGGAGCCAAAAGCTGCACCGGATTTCCGGGACCAGCTCGCACGGCGGCTGTCACCGTGCGGCTCAACGTTCGTCACCGCCGCCTTCGCAGCGGGGTCCAAAGCCGCAACGGCGGCGGCCGCCCCTGCGCTGATACTGCCAGCGGCGGGAGCCTTGGAAAGTCCACTCACCGTTTCCGCAGCCACGGCCGGCCCTGCCCGAAGCGCTGCTACCGCCGCCCCCAGGCAGATGGAGGATTTGGGATCAGCGTCCACGGCGATGGGCCGGTCGAGCTGCTCCGAAATCAGCTGGGCCACCAGCGGAATACGCGAGGATCCGCCGATCAGGAGCACGGCGGTAAGGTCATCGGCCTCAAGACCGAGCTCGTCGAGGGAGCGTTCCAGGGCGTCCACCGTCTCACGGATGGGTTCCTCGATCATGGCCTCCAGCTCGGAGCGGACCAGCCGTACCTGCTGGTGGATACCGGGCAGGAACACGGAAATGCTGGCCTCGCTGTCGGCGGAGAGCGCTTCCTTGGCTTCCACGCACTCACGCCGGAGCCGGGCCAGTGACGCCAGCGCGGCGGGGTCCGAGTGGTCAAGGCCTGCAAACGCCTCCCCGGTGTGCGCCGCGACGTGCCGGAGCACGGCTGCGTCGAAGTCGGCGCCGCCCAGGCCCTCGATCCCTTCCGGCCGGCCCAGGAACTCAAAGCGGCCGGCGTCGGCCTTCCTCAGGATGGCCGTGTCGAAGGTGCCGCCGCCGAGGTCGTAGACGGCGATGGTGCTGCCGTCCTCCACCCTCACCTGGGAAGCGTAGTGAAGGGCCGCCGCTTCCGGCTCAGTGATCAGCGTGACATCATGCAGGCCCCTGGCGCTGAGGGCTTCCTGGATGACGGCGGTCCGGTGGCCGCCCCACGCTGCGGGGTGCGACAGGATGATCTGCGACGGCGGCTCGCCTTCGCGCTCCGCGGCCCGGTCAACCACCCAGCCGGCCATGGTGGCGAAGACTTCCTCCGCCGGCAGGCAAAGAGTGCCGACGGCGATCGGGACGTTGTCTCCGATCCGGCGTTTGAATTCCCTGACAACCCGGTCGGGGGAATCGAGGCCGCGGCGTTCGGCGGCCTCCCCCACCAGGATGGGGCCTTCCTCGGGGTAATAGACCACGGATGGCACCGACGTTCCGCGGAGCCCCAGCGGGAGGCTCTCCGGAACAGGCGGAGCAATTCGGTCAGTACGGGCAATGGCGGCGGCGGTAAAACTGGTCCCGACATCGATGGCGAGAACGTAGCTCATAAGTACCTCGGAAAAACGCAGCAAGCCGTCCGCGAGCTTCATCACAGACGAGCTTCCACCAAGGTAGCATCACCAATTCAACGGCAACACCCTTATTGCTACACCGAATTTACTATCATCGGGCCCGGGGAGGAGGTGACGGAAGAAACCCCTGTTCAGAGGCCTGAGTAGGAGTGCAACCCATTAAAGAACTGGTTCACAATGGTGAAGTTAAAGATCACGCACAGGTAGCCGACGATCGAGAGCCAGGCTGCGCGGGTCCCCGTCCAGCCGCGGGTGGCCCGGGCATGCAGGTAGCCGGCATAGACCACCCAGATCACGAACGTCCACACTTCCTTGGTGTCCCAGCCCCAGAACCGGCCCCAGGCTTTCTCCGCCCAGATGGCCCCGAACATCAGCGTGAATGTCCAGCCGATGAAGGCGATGGCGTTGATCCGGTAGGAGAGGTTTTCCAGGCTCAGCGCCGAGGGCACCAGGCGCATGAAGCCAAGCTTGTCCGCTCCGCCGGCTGCGACGGTCTTCTGCCGGTGCGCCTGCACAAGCTGCAGGGCAGACATGGCGAACGTGAGGGTGAAGAGGGCCGAGGACAGTACGGCGATGGAGACGTGGATGATCAGCCAGTAGCTCTGCAGCGCCGGAACCAGGTGGCCCACCGGAGTCCAGTAGGCAACGGAGGCGGCCACCAGCATGATGACGGCCAGGCCCACGACGAACGTCCCCAGGAACCTCAGGTCGCGGCGGATCAGCACCAGCAGGAACACAGCGACGGCCACAAACGCACCGGTGGTCAGGAACTCGTACATATTGCCCCACGGCACGCGGCCCGCGCCCAGGGCGCGGGTGATGACTCCTGCGCCGTGAATCAGCACTCCGAGAAGGGTCAGGGCGACGGCGACGCGCGCCGGGGCGCGCCGTTCCGCGGCGTAGCGCATGTCGGCGTCGGCGGTCTGACCCGCGCCGGAGGCACCCCCGGCCGCCCTGGCGGAGGACGACGTCGGCCGTTCAGCCCGGCCCGCCGGCCCGGCCAGGTGCGACTCGGTCCTGTCTGAGCCCGAAGAAGGGCCAGCCCCGGCACCGGCAGCGCCTAGCCCTGCGCCAACAGGCACCTTCGATGCCTGCTCCGCCTGGGCCGCTTTGAGGTCAACGGCGCGCAGCGCCTTGCTGCTCTTCGCCAGGTCCCAGGCGAAGGCGATGAAGGCCACGGTGTACGTGCCGGCAGCGAGCAGCATAAACAGCTCGCTGTACTGGCCCATGGTTTCGTTGATGGCGAAGGGCATTACTGGTCCTTTTTCGGCCCGATGGGGCCAGCTGGGGAGGTGAGCGAGTCTGCGCCATTATCGTCCTGGCGGCTGGGAATTTGCTGGGTGCGCGCGGAATCAGCCGTGGCTTCGTCCGAGGCCCCATCGGCTTGCGGAAGCTTCCACTCCTCGGAGAGGAGCTTCCGGATTGCCGCGGCTTCGGCGGCGAGCCGGTGGTCTTCGCCACGGGCCAGGAGGCCGTACTCCACCATGGTCCGGCCGTCCTCGTGGGTTCCCGTGCGGACCCAGACGCGTCGCCGGTTGACGTAGAGGGAAATGATGAGGCCAGCCACGGCCAGCAGGGCGAAGATGAGGGCGTAGAGCTGGCCGGGGTTGTGGTGGATGTCCACGCCCACGTATCGCTTTACGCCGTCGAAACTGATGCTTCCCTTGCCGTCCGGAAGGGTGTAGTTCATGCCCGGCGTCAGGGTGATGCCGCCGGCGTCCAGGTTGCGGGCGTTCAGCGGTGTCAGGTCCTTGACGTCCAGTTCAAACACGTTTTGCGGCGCGCCGTCGTCCAGGCCGAGGTCACCGTAGAACGAGTTCAGGGTCAGCTGCGGGTTAATCAGCTCAGGGTCCCCGCTGAACGAGACGCCTTCTTCGGTGACGAACGCGGTAGGCAGGAAGAAGCCCGCGAAGCCAAGCTGGTCGGGCTGGGCATCCGGCACCTTGATCACCACGGACGAGTAGTAGTTCTCGCCCTGCAGCTTGCCCACCACAGGGCCTTGGAAGGCCACATTGCCCGCGCCGTCACGGACGGTGACCAAGGGTGCGTAGCCGTTGCCCGTGAGGTAGATGCTGGTGCCGCCCAGGGTCACGGGATCGTTGACCTTCAGGACCTCCTGCTTGGCTGGCGAATCAGGTGTTTCCTTGGTGGTGACGTTCGCGGTGAAGTCGATGGGCTGGCCGAACTTGCCCCGGGATTCGCGGTCGAACGTGACGGCGAACTTGTCCAGCTGGATGGAGTACGGCTGCAGCTGGCTGCTTTGGAAGTTGGTGCCGGGGGTGAACTGGTCATAGCCCACCAGGGTGTTCACGAAGGTGTCGCCCTCCACCAGGATGCGCTGCCCGGCGTAGCCGAACAGTCCGCCGACGGCCACGGACACCAGGACGCCGATCAGCGAGGTGTGGAACACCAGGTTCCCCACCTCTTTCAGGAAGCCGCGCTCGGCTCCCAGAGACGGCCGCGCGCCGTCGTCGTCCCTCACCTCAACGCGGTAGCCGCGCTTCTTCAGCACCCCGGCGGCGCTGCGGATGGCGTCCGACGCCGGGAGGCCGGCGTCGGCAGGAACCACCAGGGTGCCGTACTCGGGGAGGCGGGAAAGACGTTTGGGGGTCCGCGGCGGCTGGGAGCGCATGGCTTTGTAGTGCGCGATGGCGCGTGGAACGACACAGCCGATCAGCGAGATGAACAGCAGGATGTAGATGGCTGAGAACCAGGCCGAGGAGTAGACGTCGTAGAGCTGCAGGGTGTCCAGCAGTTTGCCGTAGTCCGGGTTGTCCTTGATGTACTGCGTCACGATGGACGGGTTGGCAGGACGCTGCGGGAACAACGAACCGGGCACCGCCGCCACAGCCAGCAGCAGGAGCAGGAACAGCGCCGTCCGCATGCTGGTCAGCTGGGTCCAGGCCCAGCGCAGCATCCCCACGGGCCCGAGGGCAGGCAGGGCCGCCTCGGCCTTGGCGGCGGCCACGGGGGCCGGGGACTCTTTGTTTGCTTTCACGCGCTCGCTCATCAGATCGGCAACTTCACATCGGTTTGGAACCAGTACTGCAGCCCGGCCACCCAGGTGCCCCAGACGCCACTGGCCATCAGCAGCCCGAGGACAATCAGGATGCCGCCGCCCGTGCGCTGGATGGCCAGGCGGTGCTTGCGGAAGAAGGACATCACGCCCATGCCGCGGCGAACCGCCAGGGCAATCAGCAGGAACGGGATGCCCAGGCCCAGGCTGTAGACAAAGGCCAGGAAGGCGCCCTTGGCGGCAGAGGAACCGCCGGACAGGCTCAGGAGCTGGACGGCTGAATAGGTGGGCCCGATGCACGGGGCCCAGCCCAGGCCGAACGTGATCCCCAGCAGGGGCGCACCCCACAGGCCGGCCGGCGGCTTGGCATGGATCTTCGCATCACGCTGCAGCCATCCGAACCCGCCCATGAACACCACGCCCATGATGATCACCAGGATGCCCAGGAGCTGGGTGATCCAGGCGTTCTGGGAGCCGGTGATGACGGTGCCCAGTTGGCCGAAGGCTCCGCCCAGCAGGACAAAAATCAACGAGAATCCCAGGACGAAGAGCCCGATGCCCGCGAGCATCCGGCCACGCTTCTGCCGCTGCAGGTCCACGCCGCTGAGGCCGGTGACATAGCCCAGGTACCCGGGCACCAGGGGCAGCACGCAGGGTGAGAGGAAGGAGACCAGTCCGGCCAGCAGCGCCACCGGGATGGCAAGCAGGAGCGAGCCGTTCAGGATGGCTTCGGCGAAGGGGCTGTTCACGGTCCGGGGCCGCCGCTACTCTGCCACAGCGGCGGTAATGAGGGCTTTGAGGGTGCCCCTCTGGATTTCGCCCAGCACGCGCGAGGCCACCCGGCCCTGCTTGTCCAGGACCAGCGTGGTGGGGACGGCGCCCGGCGGGACCAGCCCGGAGACGGCCAGGAGCACGCCGCCGTTCTTGTCGTCGAAGCTGGGATAGGTCAGGTTGAACGTCTTATCGAAGGCCTCAGCGGTGGCTTTCTCATCGCGAAGGTTGACGCCGAAGAACTGCACGCCCTGGACCTTGAACTCCTGGTGCAGCTCCTCCAGGATGGGCGCCTCCACCCGGCAGGGGGCGCAGGCCGCAAACCAGAAGTTCAGGACCGTCACCTTGCCCTGGAAGTCGGCCGGGGCCACTGCAGTGCCGTTGAACAGCGTGCCGCTGACGGCGACGGCGGCCTTGCGGTCGGCCGCGGCGAACTCGGTTACTGAGCCGTCCCCGGCAACATAGTTCTTGTTGTCGCCCGCTTTGGCCTGCTTGGCCAGGGCGTCCTCCTGTGCGCAGGCTGACAGGCCAAGTGTCAAGGCGGTCAGGGCAGCGCCGCCGGCGGCGAGCACGGCACGACGGGACGTTGTCTGGCCGGGCACCGTTGGGCCGGAAGTCGTAGGACCCGAAGCTGTTCGGCCGGTGGTGGCGCGGGTGTCCTGGGAACGGAAGGGTGCCATGATCAGGCCCCCGGGGTGCTGGCGGCACCAGGCAAAAGTGCGGCAGCTGGCTCACTGTACACAACGCGCAGGAGGGAGCCGTCGTCGTCGAACACCAGGGAAGTGATGGACGTCAGCGTGCACTCGCGTTTGCGCGGATCGTGCCACAGGGGACGGCCCTCGGCGCTGAGGCGGGTGGCCCAGATGGGGAGCTGGTGGCTGACCATGATGGCCTCGGGCCCGTCAGTCCCATAGTCGTCGCCTGCCAGCTCGATGGCGCGGAGCCTGGCGTCCTGGACCGCGGCCCGGACGCGGGCGGCCTGCGCCTTGTAGGGCTCACCCCAGGAGGGCTTGAGCGGGTTGACCAGATGCGGCCAGTGCTTGGGCCTGCGAAGCTCGGCCTTGGTGACCTTCATGCCCTCGAAGTAGTTCTCGGCCTCGATGATGCGCTCGTCGGTGTGGATTTGAAGGTGGAGTGCTTCAGCCGTGGGTACTGCCGTCTCCTGGGCCCTGACCAGCGGCGACGCCGCGAGATAGACGATCCGTGCGCCCTGGGCGGCACGCTCGCTGAAGTGCGCGGCGAGGGTCTGCGCCATTTCCCGGCCCAGCTCGGAGAGGTGGAATTCGGGCAGCCTGCCGTACAGAACGCCGTCGGGATTATGGACCTCGCCGTGGCGGAGCAGATGGACAGTGGCTTGGGGCATGTTTACCAGTTTCTCAAAGATGGCGTGCTATCCGAAATCTTCTACATCCAGTAGAACTGAAGATTCTCAAAAAATGTTCCGGAAGCGGGAACAAAAGATGCAAATGCATGTTTATACTGGATGCACAGTTAGTTGATACTTCAACAGATGAAGAGTCAACTTTTCCCAGTATTACCCGACACACTCCCAAGGAGAAAAACCATGTCACTTCCCGCAGACGTCACCACCGGCACCTGGACCCTGGACAACTCACACAGCGAAATCGGCTTCACGGTCCGCCACGCAGGCATCAGCAAGGTCCGCGGCCAGTTCAAGGATGCCGCAGCAACCTTGGACCTGGCTGACAACGTGGCGGACTCCAGGATCAGCGCCACCATCAAGACCGCCAGCTTCGACTCCGGCGACGTGAACCGCGACGGCCACGTCCGCGGCGAAGACTTCTTCGATGTGGAGAAGTTCCCGGAAATCTCCTTCGTCTCCAACGGACTGGTGGCCAAGGGCAACACCTACGAGCTGACCGGCGACCTGACCATCAAGGGCGTCACCCGCCCCGTCGCCCTGGAAACCGAGTTCAACGGCGTGGCCGTGGACCCGTTCGGCAACACCCGCGCCGGCGTCTCCGCTGAGACCACCATCAGCCGCAAGGACTTCGGCCTGACCTGGAACGCCGTACTGGAAGCCGGCGGCGTGCTGGTCAGCGACAAGGTTGCCATCAACCTGGAGCTCGCGTTCATCGCACCCGCAGCCTAGTTTTTGCCTGCTGCCGCCCGGCCGCCGGATCCCCGTAGTGGATCCAGCCGCCGGGCGCAGTGCTTTAACCGTCCCTGCGCCCGGCGTTCGTGCCCGTCGGTCCGTCCTGTGGAAAACCCCTGCCGTTCCCTGCGATTTCGCCGCAGATCTCCTAGATAACAGGGAATCCGCGGTCTACAGTGAGAGCCATGACCAACCCTAGTGAAGTACCGCAGCCTGAGCAGCCGGGCGCCCAGCCGCCTGCCAGCAACGTTCCTCCCGCCGGCCACCAGCCGCCGCAGGGTTACCAGCCACCACCACAGGGATACCAGGCCCCCGGCCAGGCCTACCCGCAGCCCGCTCAACCCGGCCAGCCCCACAGCCAGCCGGGCCAGCAGGGCGGCTTCCACTTCGAGATGCCGACGGACGGCCCCCGGAACTTCAACGACGTGCTGCCCAAGGGCGGGTTTTCGGGCATGTTCAACGTCACGGGGCTGCCCACCGAGCTCAAGGTGTCCTATTGGATCTGGCTCATCGGCGGCCTACTGGGCGTCCTGGGCGGAGTCTTCGGGCTCTTTGGGGCGCTGGCACTGTTCACCATTGCGCCCGCAGCGGCCGTGGTGGTCCTCCTCCTGGTCCTGCTGGCGCTGGCCATCGCAGCCGCGCAGATCGTCCTCGCTTTGAAGATGAAGGAGGGCCAGGAGTGGGCCCGGCTGGCCCTCACCATCGTGGCCGGCGTCTCGCTGGTCCTCGCCGTCATCGGCGGCAGCGTCGGCGGCGGGATCGGCAACAACTGGCTCGGCTTCCTCATCAGCGCCGCGGCCACCGTGCTGATGTGGCTGCCCAACTCACAGGCATGGTTCACCGCAGTCAAGGGCCGCGCCTGACCGGTCCGGTGCAGTCGTTTCCCCGAAGGCGGGCGCCCGGGCGCCCCCCCCCGCGGCGGCGGGACCCCCCCCCCCCCGCCG
>JBKKDH010000297.1:0-7969 GCA_046708445.1 Arthrobacter sp. | reverse complement strand
GGGCTACGCGCAGGCCGCCCTTGCCATCAACGAGCGCTACCGCACGCACGGGCCGCCGCACGACCGGGAACGCTACGTCCGGGAATCCGAGCTGGCGCCGCTGCTGGAAGAGCGTGGCCGCACCGTGGTGGCCTTTGTCCACGACCTGGACACCGTAAATTTCCTGTTGTGCCACGGTCTCACCGACGCTGAGCTGATGGCTGTGCGGTCCGTACTTGGCGCCCCGGTGGCTCGATGAAATCCGTACCAGATCCGGGGGCTGGGATGAGGCAGATTCTTACACTTGGTGCGGCGGCAGGCCTGCTGCTGGGTTCTGTGATGGCCGCAGTCCCAGCCTCGGCAGAATCCACGGAACCGCCGGCGGTGAGACTCCACGCCGAAAACACGCCCACTGCGGGTATCAGCGACGCCGGCCTGGCGGACGCCGTGTTCCGCGACCTCGGCCTCACGCCCGAAGAGTTCAACGCCGCGGGCGAGCTCGGCAGGCAGGCTGCAGCGGCCACTGAGGCGCTCCGTGGAGTGCCCGGCTACGCCGGCACCCGACTGCAGGCCGACCGCATCCTGGTCAGTGGCTCGGGGCCTGAACTGGAGGCCCGGGTTTCGGAACTCACTGCCACCATTCCCGCACTGACACTCGAAGCGCCGGATCCGGAGAACGCTGTCGGTGCCCGCGGGACAGAACTGGCCGTCAGTACGCAGCAGCTTTTCCAGGCCTACGTCCGGGAGGTTGGCCCGCAGGACCTGCAGGCCGTGGCGTACTCCGGCGGTAGGTTTGTCATCCGTACCGGCGGAACCAATGCACCCGAATCGACGGCCGGCGGTCCTTCGGCTGCAGCTCCGGATGCTACGACGGCGGGGGCCGGGAAGGTGTCCGCCGAGGACTTTGTGGCCCGGTTTGCCAATGTGGAGCTCGACGCCGGCACGGACCTTGCGCCGGAAGCGGACCTCGTGGGCGGCCAGGGCTATATCGCCGACACTTGGGAAGTCTGCTCCACCGGCTTCTCGGCGTTCGACCCCGCCGGCCTGCCGTCAGTCCTCACCGCGGGGCACTGCTCTGACGACGGCGCCGCGCAGCAGGCCAGCCTGGAGTTTCCGATCTGGACGCCTGCCGGACCGTTGGGGACGTTCGGGTTCAGCCAATTCGGCGGCCCCGGCAACACGGGCATCGTGGGAGACGAAGACAACCCCGGCAACGTAGGGACTGACGTGGCCGTGATTGGCTCCATAGCGGCCGGACTCGAACCGCAGCCTGCCGCCAGCACTTGGAACAACCCCTCCGAGGCAGGCCCCGACGTCAAGATCATCGGCACCGCCGCGCCTGTGGAGGGGCAGCCGGTCTGCCGCTCTGGACGGACGTCGGCATGGTCCTGCGGGACGATCGACGAGGTGGGCATCTACGTGGTCCAGGGCCGCTCCGGGAACCCTGCGGACCTGCGGGCGTTCAGCGGGTTCCTGTCCTTCGCGGTCCAGTCCAGCGGCGGCGACTCCGGCGGGCCCTGGCTCAGCGGCAACTACGCAGTGGGCATCCACGCCGCGGGCGAGGGCGCCGGTGCACCGGTGAACTTCGCGGTGGCCGCCACGCTGCAGGACGCCCTGGCGGTCCTGCCTGGCTACCAGTTGGAGCTCTTCCTCAACAAGCCGGCGGTAACGTCACCGGCGCCCGGCGGCACCTACGAACCAGGACAAACCATCACTGGAAGCGTGCCTGCAGCCCCTGCCTCAGCCGTGGCCGCGGGGTCCTTGGTCAGGATCGCCGTTGCCGGGCAGGCGCCCGTCCAGGTGCCTGTGGATGATGCAGGGAACTGGCAGTTCACCGCCCCCGAAGCCATATCCGGTGCTGCTTCCGTAGCGCTCAGCTTTACCGCAGAGACTGTCAACGGCTTCAGTGCCTCCGGGTCCAGCGCCTTCGAATTCGCCCCGGCGGGAGGAGCGACGCCGGAGCCGCAGCCTCCAGTCACCGAACCGGCGCCAGACCCCCAACCTCCAGCGAGTGAGCCCGATCCGGTACCGCCAGCGGCCCAGGCCCCCCTCACTGCCAGTACGGTCGCCCCGGCAGGCGCCGCAACCGTCGTCGAACCCCCGGCTACCAACCTGGCGGACGGAAACCTGGCGAACACCAGCCTCGCGAACACCGGCGCCGACGGCGTGCTGACCGCAGCCGGCGCGGCGTTGGCGGCCATCGCCGTCGGCGGTGTCCTGATGGTCCTGGTCCGGCGACGGAAGAAACGCCCAACACCCTAGATGCGGTAACAGTTAGCGTCATCAAAATTGACCTCCAGCAGCTGTTGAACCGCACGGTTTACGTACCCGGAAACGAGGAGTAGTGTCACCGGCAGGGTGTGTGGCAACACTCGCTGGAGTTCCTGGGGGGCTTCCATCAACAACAATTGTTATGGAGCACTCATGGAAATTGCGCCTTCGTCTCGTTCACGTTTAGCTCCAAAATCCCGCATTTTTCAGGCTCGATGGCTAGCAGTTGCCTTTCTCCTCGTTGTGGTGGCGGCCGGCCGCGCTGAGGGCGCCCAAACGGACCACCGTTCCGAAGTCCAAATCCGCGCCCACTTGAATGAACCGACGTGGGCCTTCGTTGGCAATGCAGTCGAAGTCTTCATCGACTTCGTCGTCCCGGTTCCCGACGATCCCCGGCGTCCCACCGGAACCCTCACTCTCGAAATGAATGAGCGCGGAGCCGTCCCCGAGGTGCGCACACTCACGGGTGATGAAGGCGATGTCCACATCTACATCACCCCTGTGAGAACGGGCAAACGTCAGTACACCGTCACCTATTCAGGGGATGAATACTTCAGGCCCTCGAAGAAGACCTTCTCGTATGACGTGTGGACGGGCCCGCAGACGAAAACAACCATCGAGGCAAGTGCCAAGCGGCCGATAACGGTGAGCGAGGCCGTCAAACTCACTGCACAGGTCACCACCGATGATGGCCGGCAATTGACGGGCTATTCGGATGGTCCGATTGCCTTCTATTCCGACGGTGAGTTTATCGGGGAGGGGACGCCCGTTTCAGGCTCCCGTGGTTGGCGGGCGACACTGACCGTGGCTTACTTGCCGGCAGGAACCCATAGCCTGACCGCCAGGCACGAATCATTTATCCGGTATTGGGGGCCGGAATCGGCGCCGGTGGTTCTTCAGGTACTGCCACCCTTGAATCCGATTCCCCTGGATGGCGAAAACACTCTTTCAGTGGTGGACGATTTCACAGTGCACTCAGAAGTGACCCTAACTCCACAGCAGGCAAATTCCCCGGTCCCGGCGGGATATGTCCAGTTCTACAGCGACGACATCGCGTTTGGACTTCCGGTGCCGGTTGTCAATGGGAAGGCCGCTGTCGATTTCTGGCTGCCGACGTTCCCGCGAACCTTTACTTTCAGGGCTGACTACCTGGGAGATACGCACTACAACCCGATTGATTTTCCCAGTGAGACGCTGACGGTTCCCCTGCCGTAGCGGCCGCACACAGAATCGCTAGTTCTTCCGCTTCATCAGCAGGTTGGTGATGCGCATGGTGCAGAGCCGCTGGCCGGCGCCGTTGGTGATCAGCACTTCGTGCGTGGTCAGCGTACCGCCCAGATGGATGGGCGTGGCCGTGATGGTGATCTGGCCCTCGCGCGCGGAGCGGTGATGTGTGGCGGAGACATCCACACCCACGGCCGTCTTGCCGAGCGTGCTGGCGTGGATCACCGCGGCCCAGGATCCCACGGCCTCGCCCACTGCCAGGGACGCCCCGCCGTGGAGCAAGCCGAACGACTGCCTGTTGCCCTCCACCGGCATCGTGGCCACCACGCGCTGCACGGATTCCTCCACGATCTTGACGCCCATCTTCTCGTCGAGTTCGCCCAGCGTGATCTTCCAGAGCGCGGCGTCGGTGACGTCCGGAGCTGGGTCGGTGCTGTCCTGGGATGGGGCGGTCATGGCTCTCCTTTGTGGCATTGCTGGAAGTTCTAGTGTGCAGCACGGAACATTCATGTACTGTAGGTATATTACCGAACGTACGGTCAGTAATGATCTGGCCGTTATTGTTTGTCCCCGTGTTGGAAGGACCCGTCAACGATGACCACCACCGCAACAGCTGAAGCCACAGTCGACACCGTCGAGACCGTCCCCAGTTTTGTGCAGGACTCCTGGTGGACTCCCGACGCCGGATCCACCGCGTCCGCTGTCCCCGTGCGGGACGCGAGCACCGGTGAAGTCCTGGCCAAGGTGAGCACCGACGGACTGGACCTTGCCGCCGTCGTGGATTACGGCCGCACCACCGGGCAGACGGAACTGGGCAAGCTGACCTTCCACCAGCGGGCGCTCAAGCTCAAGGAACTGGCGCAGTACCTGAACGCCCGGCGCGAACATTTCTACATGTTCTCGGCCCAGACAGGCGCCACGAAGATCGACTCGATGATCGACATCGACGGCGGCATCGGCGTCCTGTTTACCTTCGGCTCCAAGGGCCGGCGCGAGCTGCCCAACTCCCAGGTGGTGGTGGATGGTCCCATGGAGGTGCTGTCGAAGGATGGTTCGTTTGTGGGCGAGCACATCTACACCCGCATTCCGGGCGTGGCCGTGCAGATCAACGCTTTTAACTTCCCTGTCTGGGGCATGCTGGAAAAGCTCGCCCCCGCGTTCATCGCCGGTGTCCCCACGATCGTCAAGCCCGCCACGCCCACCGGCTACGTGGCCGCCGCCGTGGTGAAGGCGATCATCGAATCCAACATCCTGCCCAAGGGCTCGCTGCAGCTGATCTCCGGCTCGGTCCGGGGCCTGATGGACGTGCTGGACTACCGCGACCTCGTGGCCTTCACTGGGTCCGCGTCCACGGCGCTGTCGCTGAAGTCGCACCCCAACGTAGTCCAGGGCGGGGTCCGCTTCACCTCCGAGACGGACTCGCTCAATGCCGCCATCCTCGGCCCCGACGCCGTGGAAGGCACGCCGGAGTTCGACGCCTTCATCAAGTCAGTGGTCACCGAAATGACCGTCAAGGCCGGGCAGAAGTGCACCTCGATCCGCCGGACTATCGTCCCGCAGGAGCTGGTGTCCGCCGTCTCTGCCGCGATCGGCAAGCGCATCGAGGAACGCGTTGTCCTGGGTGACCCGCGCGCCGAGGGCGTCACCATGGGCGCCCTGGCGTCCCTCGAGCAGCTCGCCGATGTCCGGGCCGCCGTGCAGTCCATGCTCGACGCCGGTGGTGAGCTGGCGTACGGAACGCTCGATTCGCCGTCGGTCACCTCCGCGGACGGGACCACTGGCGTGGTGGAGGGCGGTGCGTTTATGTCGCCGGTCCTGCTGAGCTGGGACAACCCCGAGACGGAGGCGATCCACTCGCTGGAGGCTTTCGGTCCCGTCACCTCGGTGATCGGGTACAAGGACCTGGCCGACGCCGTCCGCCTCGCCGCCCGCGGCGGCGGCTCGCTGGTGGCCACGGTCTGCACCAACGATCCGTCCGTTGCGCAGGAACTTGTGATGGGCATCGCGGCCCACCACGGCCGCGTCCTGATGCTCAACCGCGAGGACGCGCGCAGCTCCACCGGGCACGGCTCTCCGGTGCCGCACCTGGTCCACGGCGGTCCCGGCCGGGCCGGCGGCGGCGAGGAACTGGGTGGCATCCGCTCGGTCATGCACCACATGCAGCGCACCGCCATCCAGGGCACGCCCAACATGCTCACCGCCGTCACGGGCGTCTGGCATGCCGGCTCCGACCGGAACTTCACTCTCGAAAGTGAAGGGGTGCACCCGTTCCGGAAATCCCTGGAGACGCTCCACATCGGCGACGCCGTCCGCTCCGGCCTGCGCCAGGTCACCCTCGAGGACATCACCGCGTTCGCCAACTCCACCGGCGATACGTTCTACGCGCACACCAACCAGGAAGCCGCGGAAGCCAACCCGTTCTTCCCCGGCATCGTGGCGCACGGCTACCTGCTGTTGGCCTGGGGTGCAGGACTGTTCGTGGAGCCCGCTCCGGGCCCGGTCCTGGCTAACTACGGACTGGAGAACCTGCGCTTCATCACCCCGGTTGCCGCCGGCGATTCCATCCGGGTGACCCTCACCGCCAAGAAGATCACCCCACGCGAAACCGACGAGTACGGTGAGGTGGCCTGGGACGCCGTCCTGACCAACCAGAACGACGAAATCGTAGCCACCTACGACGTCCTCACCCTCGTGGAAAAGTAACCCACCCGGGATCTTTCACGGCCGCCGAGGCGTAAAATTTGCTCCGTAGGAGGTGGCGAAATGAACCTAGCCCTCAGCACAGCCACAACCATCCTGCCAGTCGATGATGCAGCACGCGCCAGCAGTTTCTATACCGAAAAACTGGGACTACCGCACCACGGAATGACTGACGATGGAAGCGAATTACTGGGTACCGACGGCGGCCCGATGCTGCAGTTGTTGCCTGTCTCGGACGGAAAGCACTCCGAGCACACCGCCCTCAGCTTCGAGGTGCGCGACATTGAGCGGATCGTGCAGGACATGGAAGCCAAGGGCGTCCGGTTCCAGGATTACGACCTCCCGAACCTCAAGACCGAGAACCACATCTGCACCACGGACTCCGAGAAGTGCGCGTGGTTCATGGACACGGAGCACAACATCCTCTGCGTCCACGAGACCTTGGGAACGCAGATGGAGTACCAGCTCTGACTTCTAGCCGGCAGCTGCCAGACCGCAGGAGGGGCGTCCCAGCGAACGGGGGCTCCCCTTCTGCCTCGTTAAAACCCAGCTTGGATTGGGTTTACGGGCCCGCCGGACGTTCGGTGAGGTCCACCTTGATGTCCAGGCTCTCGTCGCCCCGCTTGACCTTGAATCCCACGGTGTCGCCCGGGTTGCGGTTCCTGAGCTCGGCCAGCAGCTTCTCCGGCGCGGTGAGGTCCACGCCTTCCATCGACTCCAGCACATCACCGGGAAGGATCCCCGCAGTGCCGGCCGGGCCGTCGTCGTCAACGCTCAAAACCACGACGCCGGTGCTCGCGTCAATGCCCAGCTGTTCGGCGATCTGCCGGGTCAGTTCGCCCGGGGTGAGCCCCACGTAGGCGTGCTCGGCTGAACCGTCCGCCAGCAGCTCTTCGGCAACCTCGACGGCGGTGGCCGCCGGAATCGCGAAGCCCAGCGCCACAGCACCGGACGACGGCGGGATGTAGGCCTCACTGATCCCTACCACTTCGCCGCGCATGTTGATCAGGGCGCCGCGCGAATTGCCGGGGCTGATGGGCGCTTCAGTCTGGATCAGGTCCACCAGCGACAGGCTGTTCTGCGCCGAGCCGGGGATGGAGCGGTGCAGGCCGGAGATGATCCCCGCGGTGGCTGTGTTTTCGAAGCCCAGCGGCGAACCCAGCACCACGGCCCCTTCGCCCACCTTCGGCAGTGAGGTCTGGTACACCGGTTTAGGCAGCCCGGTCCGGTCTGCCTGCACGAGCGCAAGGTCCGTCACCGGGTCGGTGGCTTTGACGGTGCCGGAAACGCGCTGGCCATCCGCGAAGGCCACCTCCACGTCGGTTTGGCCGCGGATGACGTGCTCGTTGGTGAGGATCAGGCCGTCCTCGGAGTAGACCACGCCGCTGCCCAGCCCGCCGTCGGTAAAGATGGTCACGACGGAGGGGGACAGGTTTTCCACAATCTCCGTGATGCCGCCCGCTACGTCGGGGGCGGCCCGGGCCTCGGCGCTGGGAGGGCCGGTGCTGCCGGGAGTGGCAGTGGCGGATGTGGCACCGGCAGTCGGTTCGCTCGGGCCTGGCGGAACGGGTGACCCCGTGCATGCCGCAGCCGTCAGCAGGACTGCCGTCAGGACGCAGCACGGTGCTGTTAGGAGACGGGCTGAACGGCGTAGTGGACTGGCTGACGGCTTCATGGGCGACCTCCCCGCGGACGCTGGCTCTTTCTTCCTACCGTAGCGGTGGACGGGACCGGCAGGCCAGGGGACGTCAGCCCCCGTCACCCCTGTCAGCGGGCGCCCGTCGCCGGCGTGGAC
>JBKKDH010000296.1:0-2906 GCA_046708445.1 Arthrobacter sp. | reverse complement strand
CTTGCCCGGACAGAGCTTTCTCAGTCCTGAATCGCTCATCCCGTTCCTGGTCACTGCCCTGCTTGTGGCCGGATGGTTCACACCAGTCCGGTACGCGGCAACGATGGCCTTGCTGTCCTGGGGCCTAGTGAATTTCTTTGGCGGTGGCGTGCTGAGCGTCCTGCCCTTGCCGTTCCTCCCGTTCGCGCCGGAGCAGACTCCCAGCCATTACCTGTTCCACGCTGTCTACGCCGTGGCCCAGCTGCCGCTCATTATTGGCACGGCGGGATGGCTCCGCATGCACTCCCGAACCGGCCGGCGGCACCCCTCAGGAGATGCATCATGAGAGCCGTGTACAACGCCTGGCACAGCACGGGTTCGACGGGATGGCCGCGGGGCTGGGCGGCCCACCTGATGACGCGCCGGCAGCTCGTCTGACCACGTCTGTCTAAGCCCCGTCGCACGGCGTAGCATCCTGCCATGGAATCTATTCGGGTCATCCTGCTGCCCGGCGCCGTCCTCCCCGCGGAGCTGGCGTACGGCCCACTCATCGAGGCCCTGGGGCCGGACGTCCATGCCGTCGCCAAGGACCTGGAGCTGTACGCAGGCGACGAGCCTCCGGCGGACTGGACCCTGGACACAGAGGTCGACGGCGTGCTGCGGGAGGCCGATGCCCTCGGGTGGGAGGCCTTCCATCTTGTGGGGTACTCCGGCGGCGGCGCCGCGGCGCTGGCGTTCGCCGCCAAGCACCCTGGCAGGCTGCTCAGCCTGGCGCTGCTCGAGCCCGCCTGGGCCGGGAGCTGGGACTGGAGCCCTGCCCACGCGGAGCTCTGGAAGAAGTACGAGCAGCTGGAAGCACTGCCGCCGGAGCAGTTCCTGCCCGCCTTCATGAGGCTGGGAGTCAGGCCCGACGTCGTCCTGCCGCCGCCGGACGGTCCCCCGCCGCCGTGGATGGCCAAGCGGCCCGCGGGCATCAAGGCCTTCCTGCGGACCTTCAAGAGTTATGACCTGGAGAGGGCGCGTTTGGCCGCCTTCCGCCCGCCTGTGTTCTTCGCCCTCGGCGGCCTGAGCAACCCGGACGACTACGGCGAGATTGCCAGCCGGCTGGCAAGGGTGTTCTTCCCGGACTTCCACCTGGAGGTTTTCCCCAAGCGCCACCATTTCGACCCGCCTCACCGGATCGAGCCCGAGCGGCTGGCTGGGTTGCTCCGGCGGCACTGGGAGGCGGCGGAAGGCAGTCCTGCCGCGGCTTGAGATGTTGCCCGCCTTCTCCTCCGCCTGAATTGCCGCAAAACCTGCACGGCTGGTACTTACACTTAACCCAATGGCGTTGCTACGATTGCTACGGAGGCAATCATGACAACCATTCCGCATCGCGAGCTGCGCAACGAGAGCAGCAAGATTCTTGAACGCGTAAAAAACGGCGAAACAATCGATGTCACCAACAACGGAGAGATCACTGCGACGCTGATCCCGCCGTCGGCTTCGCCCTTTGAACGCCTGCTCCTGTCTGGCCAGGTGCGCCCGGCTACGGGACCTGTCGACTTCCGGGCGCTGTCGCGAGTCACCTCAGAATCCAGCACGGCGGAGATTCTGGACGACGTTCGTGGCGACCGTTGATTATTTATGTAGATGCCTCGGCCGTCCTCAAAGTGGTGGTGGAGGAAAGGGAATCGGCAACCGCTGCAGAGTACTTCTCAGCAGCCGCGTCCCGAAATGACCGGCTGGTGGCGTCCATGCTCCTTTACACGGAACTTCACTGGGCGGGGCATCGTCGTGGATTCCCCGGCGAACTGGTCAATACCGCCCTCGGCGGCATCAATCTTGTGGACCTTGCACGATCTGACCTGATGTATGCCGCTGCCCTGCCTGGCAGGCTGCGCAGCGCCGACGCCATTCATCTGGCGTGCGCAATCCGCCTGCAGGCCGATCTTCTCGTGGCCTACGACGCGGAACTCCTGGCTGCCGCCGTTGATGCGGGCCTGAACGTCCTGTCCCCGGGTGCGGGCCCCCCAGCCGTAACCAGCAGTTAATTCACTCTTCCTCCACAGAAATTGTCGGCGGTGGAGTGTAGCTTGGGCAGATCAGTCATCCCGCCGCAAGAACCGCCCTGAGGACGCCATGGATTTCTACGCCATCAACAACCTGCGTGAGAACAACGCAGGCTGGTCCCTGCTCCGTGCGCAGAACGCCCCGCTGGCCATCTCCTTCTTCATCAAGGCGTTCACCGGCCCCAACCAGCGTGACATCGGCCGGCAGGAGCTCATCGACCACCTCGACGACGTCCTGTTCGGTCTCCGGGACGTCTACGGCGAGGACAAGTACCCGCGCCCAGCCTCTGAGTATCTGGACGACTGGGCTGCCCCCGAGCGGGCCTGGCTGCGCAAATACTATGTGCCCGGGCAGGACGAGCCGCGCTACGATCTCACCGCCGCGGCCGAAGACGTTGTGCGATGGGTGGAAAGCCTGAGCGGACGCGATTTCGTGGCCACCCAGTCCCGGCTGACCAGCATCTTCGCAGTACTCAAGGCCCTGGTCCAGCAGTCCGAGACGGATCCCGAAGTAAGGCTCGCCGAGCTCCAGCGCCAGCGGGACGGGATCGACGCCGAGATGCAGCGGATCAGGGACGGCAACATCAGGGTCATGACGGCCCCGGAAGCGCTGGACCACTTCCAGCAACTGACCACCCTGGCCAAGGACCTCCTGGCGGATTTTCGCGAGGTCGAGCAGAACTTCCGCAAGCTGGACCGCCGGGTCCGTGAACAAATCGCTACCTGGGACGGCGGACAGGGCGAGCTTTTGGAGAGCATCTTCGCCAACCAGCAAGGCATCAGCAGCTCGCTGCAGGGCCGCACGTTCCAGGGGTTCTGGGACTACCTCATGTCCCCGCAGCTGCGCAGCGAACTCCAGGACCTGCTGCACCGCGC
>JBKKDH010000295.1:0-5954 GCA_046708445.1 Arthrobacter sp. | reverse complement strand
ACCCGCCCCTGGTGCAGGCGCCCCTCCCGCTCCCCCTCACCGACGTCCAGCCGTTGCCTGACCAGCTGCCGCCCCTGCTGCCGGAGCCCCTGCCCGCGCCTTTGCCGTTGCCCGCTCCTTTGCCTTTGCCACTCCCGGACCTGCTGCCCGTTCCCGGTGTCACGCCGCTGCCCGGCCTGCCACCCCTGTCCGGCATTACGACGCCGACACCCGGCCCCGTGCCGACCGCGGCACCCAGCCTCCCGGCGTCGGACGCGGTCGCGGACAATGGCGTGGGTACCGTGGGCTCGGCGGCTGCCAACATAACCGCTGCCCCTGCTGAACCGGCGGACGCGGCGGACGGTTCCAGCAGCCTGAGGTTCGGCTTCACTCCCGCCCAGGACTTCGCCGGATTTGCATCACCTCCCGAAGCAACGGCCAGCCCTTCCGGGCCGGAAGACGGGGACGAAAACCCCGCCAGGCTCGATCTGCCGGCAGTGGCACATTCGCCCGGAACAGCCAGCTCCGGGTCAGCCGGAGGCGCAGACGGCGCGGCCGACCTTGGCGGGTCCTGGCCGGTGCTCCCCGCAACCCCGAATGGACCAAAGATGTCCAGCGCTGGGACGTTGCCGGCCGGCCCTTCGTTCGATCCCGGGTCCTCACCCGACTGAACAGGTCACCTCTGCCCATTTCACGGCAGAACATGACCACCGCGTACCACCGGTGCGCGGACACGATATTCAGTCAGGAGACACCGTCATGTCCATCAACATTGCTGCGTTCAACCGCGCCTGCGTCATCGTGACCGTGGGCAACTGGCCAGACCCGATGCGCAAGCTCGGCTAGGCCCAGGCTGGTTGGGTGGGACGGTGCTGGGGGCCGCCCCACCCAACCACCAGCCGCAACGGTTTATGGGGTGGCCAGGCAACTGCATACAGCCAAGACCGGGCACTGGAACAATGGCTCCATGAGCGCCATCATCCTGGGCTGGGACCCTGCCCGCTGGAACCACTGGAACTACGCGGCTGTTGTTGAACAGGTCGCCGTTACAGGGCTGCGCCTGGAGCCATGGAAGGTTGGGCGGTCCGTTGCTACGGGGACGGACGTATGGCTACTCCTGCTGGGAGACCACGGTCCCGGCCTGATCGGGCACGGCGTCGTGCTGTCTGAGCCACCTGAGCAACCATTGCAGCCGGAAGAACCAGGGCAGCCGAAATCCGCGGCAACGCCGGACCATCCCCAAGGCACCGTGCAGGTGGCGTTCGACGCGCTTCTGCCCCTCGGCGACCAGGTCCCTGCAGAACTTCTCCAGGAGGCAATGCCCGACGTCGCGTGGGACAGGGCCGGCGTCGCCGGCGTGGAACTCGGGCCTGGCGATGCGGCGGCCATCCGCGCGGTCTGGACCGTCTACGGCCCCACGCAAGGCACTGACCCGACGCAACCGGTTCCCGGTACCTGCCCCGATGACGCCGTCGCACGCGTCTCTGTCAACCGGCACGAACGCGACCCCGAGGCACGGCGGGCCTGCATCGCGCACCGTGGCATCAACTGCGCGGCCTGCGGGTTCTCGTTCGAGATGGCGTACGGCGAAATTGGTGCGGACTTCATCCACGTGCACCACGTGGTGCCCGCGTCCCAGCTGGCGAACGGCTACGTCCTGGACCCGCTTACGGACCTGGTTCCGCTGTGCGCCAACTGCCATGCCATGGCGCACTACGGCGTCGCCTCACCGAGGACAGAAGCTGAGTTGCGGCACATCATCGCCGGCGCCGGATACCTGCGGGGAAACACCCTGGGCCCCGAGGAGCTCGAAGCCCAGCGGTTTGCCCGCGAGATCCTTGGCCAACAGGCAGACCAATAAGAGCCCGCGCCCTGGGCCTGGTCCGGGCGCCACCAGGGGCGGCTGATCTGTTAACCCAACCTTTCCCTCCGCTCTACCCGCCTGACCCCGCACCGTCAGCCCGGGCGCCCACCGTGGAGGGGTGAGGATCGCAATTGTCGCTGAATCATTCCTGCCACTGATGAACGGGGTGACCCACTCCATCCTGCGGGTGCTGGAGCACCTGGAGGAACGGGGCCACGAGGTCCTGGTGATTGCCCCCTCAACCCTGGACGCCAGGGACACCGCGGTCCCCGAGGCTGTGCACGGTGCTCTGGTGCACCGGCTTCCCTCGGTCCCGCTGGCCGGGTACACCAATGTGCGCGTGGCGATGGGCGGTGTGTACCGGGTCAAGCGAATCCTTGCCGACTACGCACCGGACGTCGTCCACCTGGCGTCACCTTTTGTCCTGGGCTGGCGGGCAGTGCAGGCCGCACACTCACTGGGCATCCCCACTGTCGCGATCTACCAGACCGAGGTCCCCAGCTACGCCGCCCGGTACGGGGTGCCGTTCCTGGAGAACTGGGCCTGGAACCGGGTGGAGAACATCCACCTGCTGGCCACCCGGACGCTGGTCCCGTCCACCTTCGCCCTGAACCAGCTCCGCGGCCGCGGCATTCCGCGCGTGGACATGTGGCGGCGCGGTGTGGACACGTCCCGGTTTTCGCCCGGAAAGCGCGACGACGGGTGGCGGGCTTCCGTTGCGCCCGGCGGTCAGCGGATCATCGGCTATGTAGGCCGGCTGGCCATCGAGAAGCAGGTCGAGGACCTGGCCGCGCTGGCCGGTGTGCCCAACGCGAAGCTGGTGATCGTGGGCGACGGCCCGCAGCGGGCGACCCTGGAGGAAGCCCTGCCGGATGCCGTATTCACCGGCTTCCTCGGCGGCGAAGAACTTGCCCGGGCGGTGGCCTCCTTCGACCTTTTCGTCCACCCCGGTGAGTTCGAGACGTTTTGCCAGACCATCCAAGAGGCCATGGCATCGGGCGTTCCGGTGGTTGCCACCGGACGCGGCGGACCCCTGGACCTGGTGGAGAACTCACGCACCGGGTGGCTGTACCAGCCCGGTGACCTGGCCGGACTGCGCGGGCACGTGATGGACCTGATCGGCGACGACGCCAAGCGCCGCGCGTTCGCAGCGGCGGCCCACGCGTCGGTCCAAAACCGGACGTGGCCCGCGCTCAGCGCCGAACTGGTGCGGCATTACCGCTCGGTGATCAATGGTGAGCCGGCGGTTGCGCCCGTGCACCGCCTGCCGGTGGTTGAGCTGGGCCGACGCCCGCCCGGTTCCCTTGCCGAGCCTGCGAGGTTAGGGCGCCGGTGGGAACTGTGAGGATCTCGGTCATCGGCTGCGGCTACCTCGGCGCCGTCCACGCCGCCACGCTCGCCTCCATGGGCCACACAGTGGTGGGCATCGACGTCGACGCCGCCAAGGTGGACCATCTCAGCCGTGGGCACGCGCCCTTCTTTGAACCGGGCCTGGACGAGCTGCTCCGCGACGGGCAGGCCACCGGCCGGCTCACGTTCTCCACGGACTTCGCGGACGCGGACCGCGCCCAGGTCCACTTCCTGTGCGTCGGGACACCACAGTCCAAAACGTCCGACGGCGCCGACCTCACCTTCCTGGTCTCCGCCACCAAGGCGCTGCTTCCGCACTTGGCGAGAGGCGCCACCGTCGTTGGTAAATCCACGGTGCCGGTGGGGACCGTGGACATGCTCCGCGGCATCCTGGCGAGGCGGCCCGATGTGCTGCTGGGCTGGAACCCTGAGTTTCTGCGGCAGGGCACGGCGGTCAAGGATTCGCTGGTTCCGGACCGGCTGGTCTACGGCGTGGCTGGCGGGCGGCCCGCGGCATTTGATCGCGGGACGAGTGCGCCGCGCGGAGTGACCGCCGCTTTGGATGCGGTCTACGAACCGCTGCTGCGAGCAGGCATTCCGAGGCTGGTCTCCAACTTTGCCACTGCGGAACTGATCAAGTCGGCAGCCAACGCCTACCTGGCTACCAAGGTCAGCTTCATCAACGCGATGTCCGAGCTGTGCGACGCCTCCGGCGCCGACGTGACCGAGCTCGGCGAAGCGATGGGGTTGGATCCGCGGATCGGCGGCAGGTATTTGCACGCGGGCCTGGGGTTCGGCGGCGGCTGCCTGCCCAAGGACATCCGCAGCTTCCGTGCACAGGCCGCCGCCTTGCAGGTGGATTCAGTGGACGAATGGATGGGCTTGGTGGACGGTATCAATGTGGGCCAGCGTTCCCGCACCGTGGATGTGGCCCGTGAACTCTGCGGGGACCTGGCAGGCCGCACCGTCGCTGTCCTCGGTGCCGCATTCAAGCCGGACACGGACGACATCCGCGACTCCCCCGCCCTCGACGTCGCGGCGCAGCTTGCCGCGGCCGGTGCCCATGTGACGGTGACCGACCCGAAAGCCATCAACAACGCCTGGATGCGTTACCCGCAGCTCCGGTTCGAGATGTCCACGCGCCGCGCGCTCGAGGACGCCGAACTGGTGCTGCTGCTCACCGAGTGGGAGGAGTACCGGCTCCTAAGCCCCGCTGTGGTCGGCGGCCTGGTCCGCCGGAAGGTCATTCTGGATGCCCGGAATGTACTGGATGCAGGGGCTTGGCAGGCCCAAGGATGGGTGGTCCGCGGCCTGGGACGGCAGTCCCTGGAGCAGAGTTCGGCGGCCCTGGCATAGACGCCAAACAATTGTCGCCTGTTTGATATCGGGGAGTCCTTGCGGTGTAGTAAGCACACTGATTGAATTGAATAACGGGGTGAGGCGTCGGCACCACTTATCGACAAAGGAAGTGTGATCATGGGAATTCTTGGATTTCTCATTTTGGGCCTGATAGCTGGAGCAATTGCCAAAGCAATCCTGCCCGGCAAGCAAGGAGGAGGCTGGGTCATCACCCTCGTCCTGGGTGTGGTCGGCGCTATCCTGGGCGGCTGGATCGGCTCCCTGATCTTCGGCGGCGGCCTGGCTGAATTCTTCGACCTCCGGACGTGGCTGCTGGCCATCCTGGGCTCCATTATTGTCCTGCTCGTCTACGGTATGGTCGCCAAGCGCGGCAGCCGCGTCTGACGGGCCCCTTCATTAAGCGAAGGCGCCGCCCCTGCCGGGCACGGCGCCTTCGCCGTCCCCGGCACATAGCCGACATCACAGGAAACCGATTCCACCTGCCGCATTGATATCCCGGATTCGCACTTTATGATGTGCGTGGGGGGTGATTGCGTCATGGCGGGTTCGGGACGGCACAGCGAAGATTTGCCTGCAAAGGCATCCGGCGATAACGCTGACGCGGCGGGGAGGTCCCAGACGAAGGGCCTCCCTATCATTGCGGGTACCCCAACGGGCAGCAACGCGATGTTCGACGCGAGCCCCGATGCCCTCCTGGCGATAGCCGAAGACGGCAGCATCCGGATCGCCAACGCCGCCGCGTCCCGTCTTTTCGGCGTCGCTGTGGACAAACTGGTGGGCAGTGACCACCGGGCTTTGTTGTCAGAAGGCTTCCGGAACGAAATCGGGCAGATCTTTGAGCACCTCAAGGACCAGGAGCCGGTCCAGCCGCGGGAAGTGTACGGAATCCACAGCGACGGCAGCGAGTTCGCTGCTGAGATGGCCGGTTCGCTCCTGGAATCCGCAGACGGACCACAGCTGCTGGTATCCATCCGCAGCACGTCGCACCGGAAGGCAGCGGACGCAGACCTGCGCGAGGCTCTGTCGCTGCTGACGGCGACCCTTGAGTCCACCGCCGACGGCATCCTGGTGATCAGTTCGGACGGCAGCGTGGCGGGGTTCAATGACCAGTTCCTGCAGATGTGGGGCATTCCGCCCGAGCTTTTTCAGGGAGACAGCGAAGAACCTGTTATGCGGCTGATTATCTCCCAGGTTGAGGATCCGGCGGCCTTCATGGCACGGCTCACCGAAGTTGAGGAGAACCCTGAAGCTGAAAGCCATGACGTGGTGGACTTTAAGGACGGCCGGACTTTTGAACGCTACTCGCGGCCGCGGCGGGTGGGGGAAAGGATCGTGGGCCGGGTGTGGAGCTTCCGCGATGTCACCCCGCGCCGCAAGGCCCAGGAGCAGGCGCAGCAGGCCA